>NZ_LXWA01000043.1:0-38312 GCF_001652315.1 Psychrobacter sp. SHUES1
CAAATTATGACTTAAGCACGGTTAATGACTTATGGATACATCAAGGCTTGAGCCCCAATCAAACTTATTTGGATACGGTGCAGCGCTATTACGGTGGTAAAGTCACCACTCTTGATTTTGCGAGCCGTCCCGAGCCATCACGTCAGACCATCAATAAAACCATCGCTAATCATACCAAGCAGATGATTCCTGAACTACTGCCAGAAGGGAGTATCAAGTCATCTACCGCTGCTGTATTAACCAATGCTGTTTATTTTAAAAGCCAATGGGCACAACCTCTAGGTCTACGAGGTAGTACTCAACCCTTTTATAACCTCAATGGCACAATCACCGATACGAATTTTATGTATAGCATAGAAAACTCTAATTACACGGAAGATGAGCAAGTACAAGTGGTAGAGCTGCCTTATAAAAGCGATGACCTGTCGATGCTGATCATCTTGCCAAAATCAAAAGAAGCCGCTGCTATGCAGGCATTGGTTAAGAATTTAAGTGCCGATCAAATTGGTCAGTGGACTCACAATATGAAAATAAAAGCAGTCGACCTGCAGCTGCCTAAGTTTAAAATGGAACAAGATTATAAAATGGATGGGCTACTGGCTGAAATGGGAATGCCAATCGCTTTTGATAGTCGCGCTGACTTTAGCTTATTCAATGACGAGCAGTCATTAGCGGTAGATTCTATTATTCATAAAGCGGTGGTTGAGGTTGATGAAAAAGGTACAGTGGCGGCAGCTGCTACAAGTATAGTGCCAGTAGTCGTCTCAGCTAATTATGACGTTGAGTTTAATGCCAATCGTCCCTTTATGTTTATGATTAAAGACAATAAAACCGATGCGATATTGTTCTTAGGTCAGGTGAATAAGCTATAGCAATGTGTATTTTGGAGCGATTTAATATGCAAAGATTCAAACAGAATTTAATGAGGAATATAACAATCTCGGTATTATCGTTCGGGCTGTCTGTATCCGCTATAGCAGCTGATTATATAGCAGAAGAAGCAACTGAACAGCTAGAAGGCAACTATACTCAGCAACAGCTTGCCAAGCTATATTTAGAGAATTTAGACTTGCCCGAAGATAGCAGGAAACCGTATGAATGGTTTGCCATTCGAGGATATGCTCCTGCTCAATTCATGCTGGGTCTCCAAGCTTATGATCCTATAAACAAGATCAAATGGTATCAGATAGCTGCTGATAACGGGCATACCTCTGCAATAGCCAATCTTGCCTATATCTATTATGCGGGTAAGTATGGCGTACCTCAGGATTACGCCAAGGCTTTTAAATTATATAAGACCTTAGCCGATACTGATGACATGCAGGCTCAGTATCGACTTGGAGAGATGTACTATCATGGTGCAGGTACGCCTCAAAGCTACAGTCAGGCTTTTACCTATTATCAGAAGGCCGCTGATAATGAAAAAATGGAGGCTCAATACACAAAAATGTATGCTGAGTATAGCTTGGGGCTTATGTATTATAGCGGTTTAGGTGTTGCCCAAGATTATAAAAAGGCCTTTCATATCTTTGAAAAGCTTGCTGCTCAAGGTGATACTGATGCTGAATATAACTTGGGAGTCATGTACGATCGCGGCTTAGGGGTTACTCAGGATAAGATCAAAGCAAAAGAATGGTTTGAGATAGCGGCTAGTCGGGAGAGTTATACTGGTCTTGGAAAGACTCATGCCGAATACCGTCTAGGGAAAATGTACTTTGAGGGAATAGATGTTGTACAAGACTATGATGTAGCCTTAAGCTGGTTCAAAAAAGCGGCGAGTAATAGTTACTTCTTGGGTCGTGGAGAGATGAGTAAAGGGCATTTACTGACACAATATCAGTTGGGTGATATGTATTATGATGGGATTGGCGTCACTCAGGATTATACTCAAGCCTTCAAGTGGTATGAACAAGCGGCCAAAAATAGATACCGTAGTACGGTTGATGGGTCATGGAGCAAAGGTAGTGAACGCGCTCAGTATCTTATAGCGCTGATGTATTATAAGGGGTTGGGTGTTAATAAAGACAAAGCTATGGCAAAAGAGTGGTTAGAAGTATCTTGCGATAACGATTACCAAGCGAGTTGTGATTATCTTCAGAAACTCTCTAAATAAGGAATTTAGTTTTTAAAGATGATGGGTTTTAGGTTATTGAGATAACATCAGTGTACTCTACCGTATCCCTATAAAGCCGATTAAGCGCTTTTTAACTCAATGCCTAACATCCATTACTAGTCTTGTTTGGGAAAGCTCATCAAGATATTGATCTATGATTTGGGTATTATCCTTATCCAAATGGGCATCCCACTCATCAAGCATGACAATCGTACTTTGGTCGTCCTCTCTAATTTCTTGAATTTGCTTGATGAGTTGTTGGCCTGTTGAACCTCTATGGGCTTTGTCTGTTTTGTAATTGAAATACAAATTGTGCTTGGCAGGTAAATAGTAAGCCTGTTCTTGGTAGTGGTCTTTGAGCTTAAGCAACATACAAGATTTACCAACGCCATTATTACCAACCAACGTTACTCTACCTTGCTTGGGTAATTGTGTTGAATCAAAAATATCCCCTGTTTGCTTCACACGTATTTGGTCTGCCTGAATGTAGGTATCTAAATCCACAGTGGCAGGTTGTAAAACCTCTAAAATACCATCTAGCATCGTTTTGATAACGCCAATACTGGTATGGTAGCCAATCAAGGCATAGCACATTTGCAATAGCTGAATTTGTCTTGGCAGCGTGGCAATTAGCACAGCCATCGTCGCAGCATCATGCCAATTTTTATTAAAAATAAAAGCAGTGACCACAAAGACAGGCAGCATCAATATGATCATGCCTAAGCTTGAATTGATGTGCTGGATCGAGGTGGATTTAACGCTATTATTCTTGGCTGTTGCAAAGCTTTTTTGAACAATATTATTATAGAGCGTGTAATTATGCTTATTAAAAATAACGACGTTATCCCAACTGTCAAAAAGTTTGGTGGTTAAACTCAGCCGTGATTGCTGGTCTGTTTTGGCAGCCATTTTTAGGGTGTGTCGTCTGAAATGCACAAACATGGAGGCAGAAATAATACCTACTGCATAACCAAGCAGTAACGTACCATCTAAAAACCAAGCAATGACCAACACGTTAAATAAGACATTGAGTACCAAAGCTGAAATATCAAAAATACTATCAATGACTGTCTCAAGGGTGTAGTTGCTTTCTTGAGCGAGTGTTGTCGTTGCTGTACTCTGTAACTCGTCGCTGGATAACAAATATGTCTTGCCTAAAAATATAGTATGAAAGCGATCGTTATACAGTTTATGAGCGTCATACTTGGCGCGCTCTGTATTGGTAACACAAAAATATGCAGGCACATAAACCGCTACTAAAGAGACGGCAAATAGCACCATATATAAAATTGAAATAGTGTCCTCGGTCAGACTTTGTGCAAGGCGAGCAATAAAATACGTTGATGACGCCACAATAATTTGCTGAATCAGTAAAAATACTAATGCTATACGCAAATGCTTGTTTGAGATAATTTTATAGATCAAGACTTTTAATATCCTTTAAAATCGAGACACAATTATCCAGCAAGTAACGCCTTCTTACTGGTATCAACTCTGCTAACATATAATACTCTTGCTATCTTTTAGAGCTTTTTCAATATCAGCCATAAATGAGTCAGACTTATTGTTATCACCAAAAGAACCAGCTTATGGAGTGCAGCATGTTTTTTATACGTAAGGCCAATCAAAATGACGTCTCAGATATTGCTCATATACATTTCACAAGTTGGCATGCTACCTATGTAGACCTTTTGCCCAAAACCTATCGTGATAAAGAGAATAAGTTATCTCAAAAGGTAGAGATGTGGGGAAAAGTAATCCTTAGCTCTGGTGTGAGCACATGGATAGCCTACGATGCTGAGAATAATAATGTCGGGTTTATTTCTTACTTTACGAAGGACAGTGAATGCGAAGGACAGTGAATGTGAAATAACGACCCTATACATTCTGCCTCAATATCAAAGTCTGGGGCTTGGCACCACACTAATGAATTCAGCAATAGATGATATTTCTCAGCACAATAGATGTATTAGCTTGTCGTTATGGGTGCTAAAAACCAATCTGACTGCGATTAGCTTCTATGAAAAAATTGGTTTTAAATCTGACGGTAAGCATAGTGAAGAGCCATACGAGGATACCAAAATAATCGATATTAGGATGGTGAAATCACTCTGATATCTATTATTTTAAGGAAAAAAGGAGTTTCAAAATGAAAAAATATATCTTACCTGCTTTTACTATAATTTGTGTGGCGTTGTTTTGGTATCTTTTATTCATTCAAAAAATTAATCAATACAATTATGCTGTAGTTAATACCTTGGCAATTATTCTATTTGCTATAACCTTGTTTAACACAAGAAAAAATACTAAAAACAAGAAATAGAATGGGTGTATTCAAGTGCAAGTACTCGTTAAGCTTTGCGAGTGCTCAATCTCTAATGATCTGTATTAAATCATGATTTATCAGCTATACAACCATTTAACTGTCTGCTGTATAGACCATTTTTATCTTATAGTAAATGTATATCGTTCTTTATCGTATGAAGCGGCATAGGGCACTGCATCTCTAGAATAGGTCTTCTTATCCTGATCAGTATAGTCAATAGATATTGAATCTTCATAGCTTGTGTATTGGATAGCATAGCGATAGGAGGAGTTAGGCGGCAAATCTCCGATTAAGTCCATTCTCTTGGAGCTGGTATACTTGACGCGTACGTCAGATATGAGATAAGGGCTTTCGTTATTTATGATAATTTTACCTTTATCCTTCTCAAAATATGAGCAAGATATCAAAAGCATGCTCATCAATCCTATTAGAACATTCTTATTAAAAACCATATTTCTCTCGCTTTTACGATTGACTAACACCACTGCTACTTCATTAGAAATCATGCAAAATCAATAATGTAGCTATTCGCTAATTATTTTTAGGCATTCTTAGGTTCAGTACAGCGCGCTTACCAAACTACACTAAACGATTGTATAGAGATGATACTAGAATGGCATCATCTTAACTCTACATTATTAGTGAAGCAGATATGAAGAATAATCAGTATTGTTATCTTAAAAAAGCACATGGTAACCGTATCATAAGTGCATTGGCTATCAGTAGTCTATTATTTGTGGTCAGTGGCTGTGACAGTACTATGAAAGATTCTAAGTCTAATGACAGTGTAGCCAATACCGCATCAACTACAGGCAAATTATCCTTACCAGATAAAGCTAAAAGCAACGCTGACGCTCAAGCAGATAGTCCGGTTGATTTTATTGCCGCTGACGATTCCGCTTCAACACCAGACGGCATCGAAAAAGTCACGACTGCTAACAACCAGTTCGCTGTTGATATGTACCAACAGATCAACGGTCAACCTGATCAAGCAGATGACAACGTGTTTTTCTCACCCTATAGTTTGTCTACGGCGATGGCCATGCTGTATGCCGCAGCGGAAGGGGAAACGAAAGCGCAAATTCAAAAGACCTTTTATTATCCGTCGATGGATACTCTAAACCCTAATAGCGCCGCGCTCTATAATCAATTTAATAAACCCAATCCTGATTATAAGCTCGCCACAGTCAATGATTTATGGATGCAACAAGGGCTAACGCCTAACAAGTCCTACGTCGACACCGTTCAACGCTATTATGGTGGTCAAGTGACCAATCTTGATTTTAACGGCAGTCCTGAGCCTTCGCGGCTCATTATTAATAAAAAAATTGCTCAGCATACCAATCAGATGATTCCTGAGTTACTACCAAAGGGAAGCATTCCATCTAGCGTTGTCGCAGTATTAACCAACGCGGTTTACTTTAAGGGCGACTGGAAAATGCCTTTTGAGGCAAATAGCACCTCTGAGCAGCCTTTTTATCCCCTCACAGGCGAACCCTCTGATGTCAAAATGATGAATATGCAGACTGATTTCGGTTATATCGAGGACAAGCAAGTGCAGGTTGTGCAATTGCCTTACAAGGGCGATGACTTATCCATGTTAGTGGTATTACCCAAATCAAAAGGCAAAGCTGCAATGCAGCAGCTGGTGCGTGATTTGAGCGCTGATAAGATTAAAAAGTGGAATAAAGATTTAGTCGCTCAAGAAGTGAATCTTTCCTTACCAAAGTTTAAGCTTGCAGAGCGTTATGATATGAAAGGTTTGCTTTCAGATATGGGTATGCCAAGCGCCTTTCAAAGCAAAGCTAAATTCAAACTATTTGATGAGCCGCTAGCGATAAAAGTTGATGATGTTTATCATCAGGCAGTGGTCATCGTCGATGAGAAAGGGACAGAGGCGGCAGCAGCAACAGCCATTGTAGCAACGGAAGCTTCTGCTCCTATAGATCAGCCAGTTGAGTTTACAGCCGATCATCCGTTTATGTTTATAATTAAAGACAATAAAACCGATGCGATATTGTTTTTAGGGCAAGTGAACAAACCTTAAAATAGCGAATGACGGCACTAAGACTTAACTGACTGTTGATGAGACATTATGAAAAAAAGGCTTAAATTATTATCGTGTTCACTGTTGGTGATTTCAGTCGCTAGTGGATGTAATACGAAGACCAATGAAGAAGATGTGTTTCAATACAAGAATGCCTATGTTGGTGATAATAGTGCAGTCATAAATATTGTCAACCACTCTATGCAATCAGATAACTTCAAGGGCCTCGAGCTCAAAACGAAAGAGACACCCTATGGGATTATCTTAAATTATGATGGGTCAGAGTCAGAAAAGAGTCATAAAAAGACAGTGGTATACAACGCCACTTACTTATTTGCGTTGATTCAGAATGTAGAATGGATAACGTTTAATTTTGATCATCAAGAATACAAGATAACAAAGGACGCTCTAATAGAGTGGTACGGGGAAGATTTCAGCAAATTACAAAGTAAAAAGGAGCTAAAAACGTTAATACAAAACAACTGGGATGATGAATACAGAGTAAATCAGTTATTCTAAAACCGCCAAATATATATGTGCGGCTCCCTATACAGCAGCTGAAAGTGTGGCTATTACAGTCACTACTGAGCCTTGGATATTCTTATAATTATAATTTATTGTTGAGCCTGATATGCAAAATGACCCACTTCGCTATTTTAGATATGCAGCCCATAATCGTGTTATCAGTGCCTTAGCTATTACCAGCTTAGTGTTGGGTGTTAGTGGCTGTGACAACGCCATAAAAAATAATAGAACGGGTGCTGTTACAGGCATGGTTACTCCTAATCAGTCAGCTATTAACCATCAAGCGCCTCCTATTGAGGTAATGACTACTGTCGCAACGCCTGAAGGTATAAAAGAAGTCATCACTGCCAATAACCAATTCGCCTTTGATATGTACCAGCAGATAAATGGGCAACCTGACCAAGCAGATAAAAATGTATTTTTCTCACCGTACAGCTTATCTACTGCGATGGCCATGCTCTATACCGCAGCGGAAGGGGAAACGAAAGCGCAAATCCAAAAGACGTTTCATTATCCGACGCCGACTACCCTCAACCCTAATAGCGCCGCGCTTTATAATCAATTTAATAAACCCAATCCCGACCACAAGCTTGCTACGGTCAATGACTTATGGATGCAACAAGGGTTAACACCCACTAAATCTTACATAGATACCGTGCAACGTTATTACAGCGGCCAAGTGACCGCTCTTGATTTTGAAGGCAGTCCTGATCCTGCGCGTCAGACCATTAATAAAAGAATTGCTGAGAAAACCAAGCAAATGATTCCTGAATTATTACCCAAGGGTAGCATTAAATCTGATACTGCCGTGGTACTAACCAATGCCATCTATTTTAAGGGCGATTGGACCATGCCTTTTACAGCTGAAAGAACCAGTGCCCAGCCTTTTTATAATGCTATCGGCAGAGCCTCTACCGTCCAGATGATGCAGCAACAGTCTTATTTTAGTTATTATGAGGACAAACATATACAGGTCGTGCAATTGCCTTATAAAGGCGATTACTTGTCTATGCTCGTAGTATTACCCAAACTCAATCATAAACTTGCTATGCAGCAATTAGCTAAGAGTTTAAATGCAACTAAGATTAAGCAATGGAGTGCAGGCTTAGTAAGACAAGAGGTGGACCTTCAACTGCCAAAGTTTACGTTAGATGCGCGTTATCAGATGAAAACGTTGCTTGGTGATATGGGTATGACAAAAGCGTTTAATAATGAGGCTGAATTTAACTTATATGCTGATGGCCCACCGATAAAGCTCGATGAGGTTTATCATCAAGCGGTAGTCACCGTCGATGAAAAAGGCACGGAAGCGGCGGCGGCAGCCGGTGCCGTAGGTATGTACGTTGGTATGTCTTATCCCGTCGAATTTAAAGCCAATCACCCGTTTATGTTTATGATTAAAGACAATAAAACCGATGCGATATTGTTTTTGGGTCAGGTGAATAAGCCTTAAGAGAGCGAATAATGAAACCAAAATTTAAATGGTATATGGTGCCGATATTGTTGATATCCGTTATAGCCTGCGATCCTGTCATTGAAATGACGAATACTAATCATAATGCCCAAACTATTAAAGTGGAAGATGAGAGTGCTGCCAACAAACCTACTGAAAACGAAGCACCCACGCGCAAGCAGCAAACGGTGTATGTGACTGCCCTTGATGTTGATTCGGATATGGGTGATGCCGCTGCGGCTCATGGGGTATTGAACACAAAGAATGGCTGTTTATATATGGATGACCTCTTACTCGTTGTAAGTAGCCCACATATTACCTGGACTCAAGACCCTTTTACGATATCCGATATCAATGAATTTATTTTTGAAATTGGTGATACTGTTTTAGTAGGTGGCTCACAAGCTGACTATAAAAATATGGCTTCATTTGCCAGTGATTGGAAAAACCCACCTTTAGCGACTTGTAAAGCTGAAAAAATCTGGTTAATGAATGGTATTAACATACCTCGGGAAGATCTACTATGACAAAGCATAAAATGAATAAAACACTAGCTACGCTACTTATTACTAGTAGCTTGCTTAGTGGTTGTACATCGACAGAAGACAGCAGTATTGATATTGTCTCTAAAATTCCCAAGGAGGATAAAACGATAGAAGTTATTCCTATTTCTACCGTTGCTCAGGACAGCAAAGAGACCCAAGTTGCCCCTATGAGTAAAGCTCAAGCATTAGTCATAGATGCAAAGCATTATGCACGAGCATATGAGGTTAGCCATGTTGAAGCAATGCGCCGTATGCTTGTCATGAATGATGCCCAAGAGCAGATTGATGCTATCAAAAAAGAATTTTCTGATAGGTTGGACGATGCTGGATTCACTAATGAGCCAGAGTTTGCGCTCATCGTAAGCCTATTTGGTGATGGTGCGCCACTTGATCGCACCATATACCGTAATGCTGACAAATTAGAGAACAAACCTATTATATTGTCAGCAGCGGATAAAGAAATGAGGGCAGAAGGCTTTGCTATCACTCAAATGGATATCGATAATGCTGTATCTCTTATTGAAAAACCAACTGCCATTAAAGTTAAATTTATCGATAATTCTAAATCCAAACCACTCACTCAAGAACAAAAAGACAACTATGAAGCGCGATCTGAAGAATTACGTAAACGTATTCCAATGCTAGTAGGTATGGGTTATAAGGAAGATGAAGGGCTATTTGTTATAGACGTGCATGAGGATGATTCAAAAAAAGCAGGGTTCACACCAGAACAACTTAAAAAAATCGGTCAAGAAGTTATGAAATCACCAGTACGTATAAAATTTTACGATGGTTATGCTACTGAGGATGTAGCCCCTATAGAATAAAAAGGTAATGCTGTTATCATTTTTAAGGTATACCTAATAAGACTATCCAATAATGTATTTGAGATCATCACGATAGGCATGTAAATGATAAATTGTAGTGTTATCTGGATTAACGAACAGGACGAACAGCTATGAAAAAAAGGCTAGCAACATTTTTACTGACTGGCATTCTGCTGACAGGGTGTCATAAAGCCATTGTTACTCAAATAAGTAGTTCTCAAAACGTAGTTTCAGCCGTAAAATCAGCTATTGAAAAAGAATTTGAAGACATTGCAGTACAAGCTAATCAAGGCGATGCTGAGGCTCAATATAGCCTTGCAGTAATGTATGACGAGGGCGAAGGTACACGCGAGGATAACGCTAAAGCCATTGAGTGGTATACAAAATCTGCCAACCAAGGATATGATCTTGCTCAATATAACCTTGCAATCATGTACGACGATGGCGAAGGGGTAGATGAGGATCACTCTAAAGCTATTGAATGGTTCACGAAATCTGCTAACCAAGGCTATGCTAAGGCCCAATACGAACTTGCTTGGGCTTACTACAATTACGATGGCACAGGTACAAGTGAAGACTACGATAAACATAAAGAGTGGAGCATAAAAGCTGTTAACCAAGGAATTGGACCAAGGAAATTCATCAATGGCGTACCACATCGAAAAAGCGAGCGTGTGCGTCAAAATGATGCCAAAGTCGTTGAGGCGTGGCAGAAATTAGCTAACCAAGGCGATGTTGAGGCTCAATTCAACATTGGTAACGCTTACTACGAGGGTAAAGGGGTACGTCAGGATTATCCTAAAGCTATCGAGTGGTATACAAAAGCCGCTGACCAAGAATATGTTCCTGCCCAATACCAACTTGGAACAATCTATAGCTATGGCGAAGGTGCTCCTCAGGATTATGCTAAAGCCGGTAAGTGGTATCTAAAAGCCGCCAATCAAGGAGATGCTAGATCTCAATATAACCTTGGCATGATGTATCTTAATGGCATAGGCGTACGTCGAAATACAGTTATAGCGAAAAAGTACTTTTCCAAGGCTTGTGACAATGGATATCAATTGGGCTGTAAAAACTCAAATATATCAGACTAAGTATCTAGAAGCCTGTTTGATTCATAGTGAACCGCCCCGACTATATCGGAGAGTGGATTGCTTGAGTCAGGCAGCTTTGTCTGACTCAGTAAGACTATCATAGTATCGTCTCTCAAACTCAAAAGGCGACACATAACCAATCGTACTATGAATGCGAGTTTTGTTAAACCAATCGACCCATTCAAGGGTTGCTAATTCAACATCATACGCATCCCGCCACTGCTGTTTTAAATATTCAATCACCTCTGTTTTATAAAGCCCGTTAACCGTTTCAGCCAATGCATTATCGTATGAATCACCGGTTGTACCAACAGATGCAATAACGCCAGAATCAGCCATCTTATCAGTATAGCGAATGGATAAGTACTGAACGCCGCGATCACTATGATGAATCACATCTTTTGGGTTATTTCTGTCTGCAATGGCTTGATTTAACGCTGCCATCACCATATCCGTGTTCATACGATCTGATACTTTCCAACCAACGATAGCGCGAGCAAACACATCAATGATAAAGGCAGTATAGACCCAACCACTCAATGTTTTAACGTAAGTAAAGTCAGCAACCCATAGCTGGTTAGGGCGATGGGCCGTGAAGTCACGGTTGACTAAATCATCAGCACGCTTTTGATCATCACGAGACTTAGTGGTTATCTTACCTTTACCTCGCCAAATACCCTGCATACCATGCTGACGCATTAACCGCTCTACAGTGCAACGTGCAGGATGTATACCTTCGGACTTCAACTGCTTCCAGACTTTACGAGCACCGTATCGGCATTTGCTGTCCTTCCAAATACGTTTAATCTCATTAAGATAGAAGTCGTCATGCTGACTACGCTGTGAACGCTTTTCAGGATTTTCTTCTAGCTCTTTAGCACGATAGTATGTGGATGGAGCAATCGGTAATACTCTACAGATTGGCTCGACTCCATATTGTTGTTTGTGATCGTCTATAAAATCAACCATTACTTGGGTTTGCGGTCTATTTCCGCCTGGGCGAAAAAAGCGGCTGCTTTCCTTATGATTTCATTGGCTTGCTTTAATTCTTTGTTCTCACGTTCAAGCTCTTTGATGCGCTCGGCTTGGCTTTGAGCTTGAATGTTTGCAGGAATGGTTTTATCAATGTGCTTTTTATGCCATGATCGTAGGGTCTCAGGCGTGCAACCTATCTTTGGCGCTATGGCTTTGATGGCTGACCAGGTGGATGGGTAGTCGTCTTTAGCTTCAATTAGCATACGGACGGCTCGCTCTTGCATTTCAGGGGTATAGTTTCGTGTTTTCATTGTCGTATTCTCTCAGAAAATTGAGTCTCCGACAATCCCGGGGCGGTTCATTCAGAAGGGTTATTGCTTTTACTTTGAGCTGATTGTCACTTGGTGGCTAATACTTCTGTACCTAACGTAGTTCAAGCACATTCGCATTAATCAGGAAGTCGGCTAAGCTACCAACAATCGATTGATGAGTGATTTGTTTATTAGGTGATGATTAGGAGTGACAGATTATTCAGAGGGCTTATTGTGCAGTATGAAGGTAGTAAACTTAGCAATGATGAGTAGAACAAGTTTATCAAACAGGTTAACTAGCGACATGGTTTAATACGTTAAGCTCGATTACAAATACAATAGGATTAATGATAGCTCTGTACATTAACTCCTTAAGACAGCTCAGCTAGTAACTGTATTAGTGGTGATGAAGATGACTTTATGAATAGGTAATACGTATGAGAATTAATCAATCATCAACCAATCTTTATAGGGATTTATCATATAATTATAATCCCATGAACTTATTGTATGGTACCCTTAGTTTAACATAATATACATTATGCGAAAACAAACCAACGGTCTTAAGAGTTAAGTGCATAATGTTTTTATCTAACTTTCTCTGTAATAATTGTCGTTCGTTTCCAGCCAAACTTAAACATCTACAATATTCATCTTCGCATTTAATATTAATACCAGCACCGACTTTAAAATTTTCATTTAAAACTTAAGCGCCAGCTAACGACAATGCTCTAGTAAATACTCGCGTAAAGATTTTCCATCCTCATCTAGGATGACATCCGTCACTTGGCAAGCCACGTCATTATCAACGCTCTTACATGACAGTTCATAATACACATCATCGCCTTGTGCCAAGCTGACTTGCACCAATCCTTGCTCGGTCACTGCAAACTGCTTATCTTGCTCATAATCAGGATCTTGCGAATTCCATAAAACATCATAACCAATATGACAAGACATTTGCTCTCTAGCAAAATAATCCCGCTCAAGCTGCATGGCCGCTTTTAGCTCTGGGCTGCCATATTGGTGCAAAACCACTGGATAATCTTGACCCTGATTATCCACATCTTGCTGGTACATATCTGCGATGGTCGTGACTTTCATGGCAAACGTCGTCTGCAAGGCTTCTGTTAGATTGGCGGTCGCAGACATGGCAAACGTCGTCTGCAAGGCTTCTGTTAGATTGGCGGTCGCAGACATGGCAAAAGACCCTATGATTAACATCATGATAGAAAATATAGTTTTCTGCATGGCGCTCTCCATCGGCTACAACATATGATGTATTATATTCATAAATAAGAATATAAACTATCATTTTACGCTATTATTATGTCAATTAAGCTTTTAAACCAAAACCCCGTTTACACAGCAACATTATCAACTTTGGGCAGTTATGAGTACTATTGATAAATAATCGCTACTGATAAGCGAACACCGATGTAAACCAGTAATGACCTAGGTTTCAAGCTATTCTAATTTTAATAAGCTACGATAAGGATATTTTTATGATGTCATCATCTCGTTTTAATATTTTTCAGTCAGGTTTGTATAAATTAACCATTGCTGCGTGCTTTGCTTCCATACTTGTTACGACCGGCTGCTCATCTTCCGCTGAGTCTAGCGTCAAAATACCCAGCCAACAAAATGGCAACACCTCAGCCCCCGTTATCTCCGATATGAGCCAGCAAACGCTCAGGCAGCAAGCTTTACGTATCCAGCGTGCCCTAGCGAACAACGACTTTGCGCGCATTACCAACGACATTCATCCGACGCGCGGCGTGCGTTTTTCCATGTATGCCTATGTGCGCCCTGAGACTGATAAAGTCTTTAGCCGCGAGCAATTCGCGCAGTACTTACAACAAGCCAAAATCCGCTTTACTTGGGGTGAACGTGATGGGTCTGGTGAGCCGTTAGTGATTCCGCTCCCAGAATACTTGGAAACGTGGGTCGATGGCAATACCTATAACAATGCCAGTATCAGCATTAATGAGTTTAAGCACAGCGGTAATATGATTAATAATTTAAAGGAAGTTTATCCCAATTCCGAGTTTGTTGAGTTTTATCATAAAGGCTCAGAACAATACTCTGGTATAGATTGGCGTATCCTGCGCTTGGTGTTTGATGAGTACCAAGGCAAACGCTATTTGGTCGCTATCGTCAATGAGCAATGGACGGTTTAAATATTTTTATCTGCAAAAACAGATATTTACACCTATAAAAGATAATAAGAGGCAGTGTGATTAAATCAATACACTGCCCTTTTCATCTGTTTTCTAAGCTATTAAACGGATAATTAAGACATTAGCGACTGAAAAATCCGTAAAAAAACTTATAAACTGAGTAAACATTGATGATTTTTATAGGTCATATAGAAGGTAGTAGCAGTACCCTTATCCTCTTTACTTTCATATACTGGATAATCATACGCTTCCTCAAAAACGCCCTTATAACTATCTAGTTTATCCATGCCTTTTGTCGTTAAATCTGCTTTGTTGTTTATATTCATTAAATGATAAATGTCACTATAATCAACCCCTTTTTGTCTCATCTCCATAATATTGAAAGCAAAAGCTGACTGAGTTGAACAAAAATATTCATTATCAGGTATATTTTTGACTTTATCGAGTGTTGAATCTATATATAATCCTAATTCTTGCAGCTCTTTAGGATATTGTGAGGGCACATTGATAGCATAGGCCGGATGCGTTATCAGCAAAGCATAAATTAAAATTAGCAATTTTTTCATGAAATTCATATTCTCGTAAGTATGGTTTTTTTCTAATCGCTTTTACCAAGACGCCTTTCATTTATAGCGGCGTTTGACGAAAAAACTTCACCATTATGTCGTAAATATCAGGATAAGCATCAATCAGCTTTTGCGGCGTCTCAAAAAACACTTCGCTCAGTACCGCAAAAAACTCCGCAGGATTGGTCGCGCCATAACGGTCGAGACCTGATTTATGATGGTTTTGAAAATCCTCAAAATCTCGCGTCATAATCTTGGTCCAGCGTGCAGGATCCATATCCGGTTGCAGCGGCGGAAAGCCATTAGCACGACCATTTAGCATATCAAGCTTATGCACAAACTCATGAATGACAACGTTGTGACCATCGCGCTCACCTGAGTGTTTAGCATCCTTCCACGACAGAATAACAGGACCACGCAGCCATGCTTCGCCGCTACGGTGCTGACTGCCCTCATGGACAACCCCCAACTCATCGACGGTGGTGGTTTCGCTTTTATAAGAACCCGGATAAATAATAATGGCCGACCAGCCAGCGTACCATTCAAGGCTTAGGTTTAAAATAGGCAGGCAAGCTTGTAAGGCGATAGATTGCTTGACCGCATCGGTAATCTCGAAACCCTGTGCGCCAGTAATCGACTTATCCGCCAAAAATAACGTCGCCAGCTCAAACAAGCGTGTTAGCTCATCCTCGTCTAGCCTATCAAGTATCACAATACGCTGAGCCGCTTGCAGCCAGTCAGCATGGGTAAACTCGCTGTTGTCTAATATGCGCTGCTCGCGCCAGTCTTTTATCATGCTAAACATAGTGAGTTTCCTTTAATCTTGGCGTTGAATCTGCTTTTTATTATTGGCGTTATGTATTTTTAAGGGGTTAAATTTTGTTGATAATAAACCTGTTTATCAAGACTCTAAGGACAGCATATTCATAATCAATTTAATCAAGGTTTCTTTTTGGTTGGGGTCAGACTCGGCAACCAACAAGGTTAATGCAGCAAGGCCTGTGTTATTGATGACCATATCACCTTTATCATTAAGCAGTCGATTATTCCGATGCAGAAAATCTACAAACAAAAAAGCGCCGCTGCGTTTATTGCCATCGGTAAAGGGATGGTTTTTGACCATAAAGTACAGCAGATGCGCCGCTTTACTCTCGATGGTCGGGTACGCAGGCGCGCCAAACACCGTCTGCTCTAAATTACCCAGTACACTGTCCAACCCATCACCGCGAGGCTTGGCAAATAGCTCAGTCGCCTCACCTCTATCTATCAGCTGCGCTTTCAAATCCGTCAGCGCTGCCATTGCCTCAGTTGGACTGGGTAAGATACCGCCATCTTGTCCTGCAGGATTATCAAGTAAACCTTCATCATAGCGCTGTAACCATAAGAACGTCTGTGTATAACGACTGATAATCTCAACCAAGCCGCGACCTTCATCGGTTTTCAGCTCAGGACTTTGCGCGGTTTTTCTGATCAAATTTAATGCTTGTTGTAGCTCGCTTGAGTTTTTATCAAAGCGCTCTTGATTGAGCGTATAGCCTTGGACCAAGTATTCACGTAAGCGCTGCGTTGCCCAGCGTCTAAACTGCACACCTTGAGGGGACTTGATGCGATAGCCCACTGAGATAACCACATCTAAGTCATAAAACGTCACAGGGCGATCAGAATTTGCAATATGCATTTTTTGCATATTGCTTTTTTCAGCGATCTCTTCATCGTTTATAGCATTGGCAATATGACGCGAAATCACCGATTGGTCACGACCAAACAGCTCGGTCATTTGTGCTTGCGTGAGCCAAACAGTCTCTTGTTCAAAGCGAACGTCTACCTGCGCCTCTCCATCAGCGCTTTCATATATCTCTACTTTTGCTGTTTTATCATTCGTCGCATCAGTCATCTTGGTTTTTCCTTAACTTAATATACGCGCTTATGCTCAAGTCATAAATCATACAGCGACTGCATGACAGAGTACATAACAATGACTATCCTGTGCTTGGAGTATCTCGCGGCGTATAACCGAAATGCTTCTTA
Organism: Psychrobacter sp. SHUES1; assembly: GCF_001652315.1. Classification (NCBI taxonomy): domain Bacteria; kingdom Pseudomonadati; phylum Pseudomonadota; class Gammaproteobacteria; order Moraxellales; family Moraxellaceae; genus Psychrobacter; species Psychrobacter sp. SHUES1. The sequence continues at coordinate 16,991 of NZ_LXWA01000043.1, forward strand.
TAAATGCGTGAAAAGTAACCTTGGTCGCCATAACCGACCCTATGCGCCACTTCATCGATGGTTACATAGCTTTTGGTTTTTAAAATATGATTGGCCTGCTTTAAACGTAGCTCTTTTACCCATTCTGAAAAACTATAGGGCAACTCAGCAAACAGCTTATGCAAGTATCTGACCGATATATGACAAGCAGCAGCGACCATTGCTGGAGTCAAAGCAGGGTTTTCTAGGTGCAAATAGACGTAATGCTCGATGCGCTTTAGGTGTACCGACTGTATGGACGAGCTGCTACTCATCATCACCTCTTTCGGGGCGCTCAATGTCAATACAATAAGGTTAAGCAGCTGCTGCTCTAGGATTTTAATCTCTAAAGCCGCCAATCTATGCTGCTGAATCAGCTCTAATATCTGTCTGATTTGAAAAACCAGCAACCTGCCAGCCCCTTCATCAATAGACAGGCTACGGGCAAACTGCCGCTCTATCGTACCCATTTGCGGGCTTAATAGCGCTAATGGCACTTTAATCACATATAACGATACTTCTTGCAGATGATAAAACTCGTAAGGTAAGTTTGATAATTCAATAAAAAACTGACCCGGGTTTGAGATTAATTGGCGGTTTTTTTGCGCAAAACGAACGCTACCAGTAACAGGAAAGGTGATTAAAATACTGTCGTCGCTACGGTTATTACTGTTGCCGTGACTAGACTGATTGCTTGCTAAGCTGCGTTTATAATATACGGTATTGGCATGATAATGCGATACGCCGATATCCAAAAGCTTGGCGTGTTGCAAGTAACCAGAAAACTGACTTGGTTGGCGAAAGCTGACATTGAGATCAAAATAGGTGTCATTGATGGTGCGCTTCCAATCAAACGCGTCTAACGTTTGAGGAGCGCTTATCGGAGGCGTTGAAGGTAACCATAAGGAAGGAGGTAATTTTGCATTCATCCTTGAATACTCTGTGTGTAAAAATAGCTATCACAAAATTGATAGGCATTTAGGTATCATGCCAGCTAATAAAATGTCGTTCTCCTTTATATCATACCTGTATGACGACTGGATTTCTAAATATGATACCTACTAAATATGATATAAAAAACAAAATCAGGCATTAAATGAGATTTAATGCCTGATGGGAAGTTTATAAGGTTATAGTGATAAAAGAACAGTAAGCTAAGCCGCTTTGGTCAGCTTATAAGTGCCCGTTTCATGCAATTTTGCTCGCCAGCCTTTTTTAATCACAATCGTGGTGGTTGGCTCTTGAATAAGCGCCGGACCTGCAATCAATGCTCCTGCACCAAATTCCTCACCATTATAAATAGGCGTATCAATCCATTCGTATTCTTGATCCATGATCATCTCACGGCTACCGACTTGCGCTTGACTGACATCACCTTGTTGCTTAGCAAGCTCTGGTAGCTTGGGCTTACTGATTTTACCGATGACAGCGACTTCGATATTGACCAGCTCGACCTTATTGTCACGCTCATCATAAGTATAGAGCTCTTTATGACGGTGATGGAAGGCTTCCAAAATCGTTTGCACGCTATCGGCATCAAGCTTGCCATTGGGTATCAGCACATTACACTCATGCACCTGCCCGACGTAACGCATCTCCATAGTACGCTCAATGATGATATCATCTTCTACAAAGCCATCTTCTAGCAGCTTTTGTACGCCTAGGCTTTCTAGCTCGTGTAAGGTGGCATTAAGCGACTGTAGCTCTGAATCTGGCGCAATAATCATCATCTGCGTGGCAAGATAGTTATATTTAATATCAGAGATGATTTGACCAAAGGCGCAGAGACATGAGGCAATCTTTGGTATCAAGATAGTACCAATCCCCATCTCTTCTGCCAAATCAACAATATGCATACCACCTGCGCCGCCGGCACAGATAAGGGCAAAGTCGCGAGGGTCATAGCCTTTTTCAATGGTAATACGGCGAATCCCATTTGCCATGTTTTGATTGACGATGGCACTGATACCAAAGGCGGCATGTGCCAATTCAATCTTTAATGGATCGGCGATATGTTTTTGTACCGCTTGCAGCGCTTTGTCTTTATCCAAAGTCACGCAGCCGCCTAGCACCGCATCTGGCTCAAGATAGCCTAACACCAGATTGGCATCAGTCACCGTTGGCAACTCACCGCCTTTACCATAAGAAGCTGGACCTGGGGTCGCGCCAGCACTTTGTGGACCGACCTCGAGCATCCCAAAGTTATTTACATGACCAATAGAGCCGCCGCCTGCGCCCAGCGTTTCGACATGAATCATCGGCACACCAATACGATTGCGTAAAAAATCAATATCACGGTTTAGGCTGGTTCGGCCAGATTTGGCCATCGTGATGTCAAAAGACGTACCGCCCATATCAACGGTGATAATGTTATCAATGCCAAAGGCGCTGGCAATATACAGTCCTGCTTGCGGTGCTGATGCCGGTCCTGAGTTGATGGCATTAACCGCCCGTTCGCGCATGATGTTACCGACCGCAAGCCCGCCATTCGACTGAAAGTAACGAACAGGCTGCTCAGCGCCGAGCGCCTTAAAGTAATCATCAATCTTATGTACATAAGACGCCATAACGGGGCTTAAATAGGCATTGACCAATGTCGTTGAGGTACGCGTATATTCCTTAATCTGCGGATATACTTCACTACCGCAGCAGACAAACACCCCCGGCATGTGCTGCTCAATCAGCTCTTTGGCACGCTGTTCGTGCTCGGTATTACGGATAGACCACACAAAAGAGATGGCAACCGCTTGCACGTCTTGCTGTTTTAACACTTCAATCGCATCGAGGATATCTTGCTCATTTAACGGCTCGTGTTCGGTGCCGTCTGCCAAGATACGACCACGGATAGGAAAGCGGCGGTCACGCGTAGCAATCTGCGGCGCTGGCGGGTAACTGGCATCGTAGCGATGCCCTTCTTCTTTATGCCCTAAGCGTATCTCGATACTGTCTTCATGCCCTTTGGTACATAGCAAGCCCACTTTTACGCCTGTCATCTGAATCAGTGCGTTCAGTGCAACCGTCGTACCATTAATGCACAAATCGCAGGCTTGAATGATGTCCTCGATAGGACGGTTAAATTTGTTGGCAATTTGCTGTAGACCATTGGCAATGGCTAAGGTGCCGTCTTCTGGGGTCGATGGCGCTTTAAACAGATGAATGTCACCGGTTTTTTCTGCCAAGACAAAATCTGTAAAAGTCCCGCCAGCATCAACGCCAATACGAAAATCGTTGTTCATAAGTCATCCTTAACTCAATCATGAAAGTTCAATGTGTGTTTTATGCGGTTATCTGGCGGCGTAAGTACTCAGTCTCAGCTTCATTTAGCGTCAAAGTTTCTGGGTCAAGTACCACACCGTATTCAATCTTTGCCGCAGAGATTGAGATAATCCTTTCTTTTACATCCTTGATGACCGCTTGAATATCGCGATCAAATGAGCTGCCGTAACCGCCGCCACCCGGGTTGATATTGCGCGCGCGTTCACCCGGCGTGATTTCCGTAACGGTGTTTTTTCTATATAAGTCCGTTTGCCCGTCTTTATGTAGTATCTCTAGACGCCCAACTTTGAGCTCAGGTGAGATTTGTTCCGCGCCGCCGGCGCCCATAGTAGGATGCTGGCGACCTTCGCCAAAGGCAATAACCGTCATAGTATGGTCTAATGGCTCAACTTCCCAAACCGTACCACAACCGCCGCGGTACTCGCCTGCGCCGCCACTGTCTTCTGCCAAGCCATATTTATGGATTAAAATAGGATACTGGTACTCTAACAGCTCAATATCTCCCGAACTCAGCGCGCCAAAGCAGCTCAATGGCCCACAAGCGTGCCAGCCATCCATCTGCTGGGTGGCGCCTGCGCCTGAAATAATAGACGCCAAAATCATGGTGACGTATTGCTCGCCAGTTTTTGGGTCGATACCAGCAATATTAATCCCTGATGAATGCCCCCAAGACGCGGTAACGCGCTCAGGTGCTGCTGCTTCAAATGCCATACGTACCGCATCGGTTAAGGTTTCCATCGGTGTGGTTGTACAGTTAACATGCGGCGCCGGTTCTCTGGCATTACATAAGGTGCCATGCTCACCCAAATCAACGGTAACGCAGCGGTATAAACCTTCGTTATACGGCGGCTCTACTTGGGCAAACATCATTAGCCCAAGCAATACCCCAGACATCGAGTTACCAGCATAAGAGTTGATAAAATAAGGGACTTGCGGCGGACTGGTGATTTTAATATGTACATCGCTGTCTTTGATGACAATGTCGGCGCTGATGGTCATATCACCCAAGCCATGACCTGAGTCTTCTAATACCGCCTCGCCATGATAATCGCCATCTGGGATAGACGAGATTAACGAGCGCATATGATGGTCAGCCATGCTCTTTAGCTCTTCAATCGCGCCACGTACCGTCTCAATGCCATATTTGTCTAGCAGCGCAATCATATTACGCTCGCCGACCGCGCACGCGCCGTACTGGGCATTGAGATCGCCTTCTTGATTACGGCGTGAGCGCATATTGCTGTGCAGCAAATTAATGACGTCATGGCGTTTGACGCCTTTTTCCCAAAGCTTAATGGGCGGAATGCGTAAGCCTTCGGCATATATCTCTTTGGCATCAGGGTTATAGCCGGCTGGTACAGGGCCACCGATATCAGTGACATGACCTTTACAGACCGTCCAAAAGACCAGCTCACCTTTATAAAACACCGGCTTATACATACAGCAATCTAGGATATGGCTGCCCATCATCACAGGGTCGTTATGATAAATGACATCGCCTTCATGAATGTCATCACCATAATATTCGGCGACGGCTTTCATGGCGGGCATCAGTGAGCCTAAATGAATGGGAATGTCTTGCCCTTGCAAAATCATCTCAGGCAAATGATCAAACAGCGCATTACTATAGTCATGAGCTAAGTTAAAGACACTCGAACGAGCGGTTTTTTCTAAGGTGGTTGTCATCTCACGCTGCGCCGTTTCTAGGGCGCCACGTACGACAGACAAGGTAATGGGATCTATAGAAGGGTGAGCGTTGCTCATAAAAGACTCCTTGTCGAGAAATTTGGGTCAGAACAAGCGCATTTATATAGGCGAAATAAAAGAATATTCCGGTCTATATGACCATTTATCCTTATCCTTCAGCGTGCGCTTTATCTGGCTTATCATCTATCCTAATGATCAAGCTTTTTCACTATAGCGAGGTTTTGGTCAAATAGATGGACTGTGCGTGCAGAGTTTTTGACTGTGAGTGTACAGATGTAACGATAAGCAGCCTGTTTTCACGGTTATCGTAGTGGAATATAAAGCGTTTAGCATAAAAAAAGAGCAATGCCTCATATGTGATGCACTGCCCTTTTTGTCTATTCTTACTAACCCTATAGGAAGCTATAAGTTATTTACTACTATACGTGAGCAGACTTCCTGCCTAGACCTATCTTCACATTAGCCAATACCAGTCCAGATAAGATAAGCATCATCGCTAGCATCTTCCACCATGTGACCACCTCTCCTGTAAACAACACTGAAGTCGCCATCCCAAACACGGGCACTAAGAGGGCAAATGGCATTACCTTAGAGGCGATATTTTGACTAAGCAGATGCGCCCAAAGTCCAAAACCAATCAGGGTTGAGACATAGACGATAAATCCAAGCGATAACCAAGACTTGAAAGACGCTTGCGTAAATGTCGCAAGCGTCCATGCCTCATTTTCAAATAGGAGAGAAGTTAAAGTCAAAACTACACAAGCAATCAGACCGCCCCATACGACTAGTGATAGCGCTGACAGGGCCGATGTTTTATTTGAAGCTTTGTTGCTATTTGCAGGCGAGGTAGTAGAAATATTACCAATACTTTGCTGCGTTGAGGCCTGTTTTGAAGCAATATTACCAAAGCTCCAGCCTATAGCCGCAATCAATATGCAGATAAAGCCAACCAAGGGCATATCACCGCCGAGATTTAGCGCAATCACACCCAGTCCTAGTACGCCGACCAACATACCGATAATCTGCATGCGACTCACCGCTTCACCTAATATGATATACGCTAGCAAGACGGTGATGAAAATCTGAACTTGTAATAATAACGCCGTCAACCCTGCCGAAGCGCCTAAATGCATGGCGGTAAATACAAAGGCATATTGCATGACAAAGGTGCCGATAGCATAAATAAATAGTGTACGGTTGAACTTAGGCGGTTTAAGGAACAAAACCAACGGCACGGCAGTAAAGAAAAAACGTAGCGCGGTTAACATCAGAGGCGGAAAGCTTTCAAGCGCCCAGGCAATAAAGGTAAAGTTCACGCCCCATATAAAGGTAACCAATACGGCTAAAGCAATGTGGATTGGGGTCATGTGCCTATCCTAGAGGGTTTTTAAAGTCAATGGCGTCAGGCTGGCGTGTTGGCATATTGGTCTGTCCTGATAATGATATCGATGAGGTAATGCGTATTAAAACCTGAAAAATCCAAACACGCCAGCATTTAGTTAAGTGCTATCACCCCACCACCAGCCGCATCATTTGCGTACTGATATAACCGCCAAAAGTACCCACGGCATAGCCTAAAATACCCAAGAACACGCCAACTGGCGCCAGTGACGGGTGAAATGCCGTAGCGACAATCGGTGCTGATGACGCGCCGCCAGTATTGGCATTAGAACCAACTGCCAAAAAGAAGAATGGCGCACGAATCATTCTAGCAACCGCAAAAACAATCACAACGTGAATACTCATCCATAACAGACCAATGAGTAGTAAGCGCCATTGCGAGACAATGCCCGCTAGATTGATTTGCATACCAATAGCCGCGATTAAGACAAAGATAAAGACCGTACCGATTTTGGAGGCGCCAACATGGTCAAGGCGGCGGATTTTGGTAAAGGAGAAAACTACCCCTATTAAGGTAATAATCACCACCATCCAAAAGAATGAGCTGGCAAAGCTATATTGCACTGCCCAACTATAAGGTGCAAAGAAGCCTGCTATTTGCCCACCTGCGAAATGCGCCACCCCGACCATGGCAAAACACAAGCCAAACATCACCATCAAATCATTGATAGTGGCAGGACGCGCATGGTCTCGCTCATAGCTTTCCACCGCAGCAATCACTTTATCAATACTACTGCTATCCGCCCGTAAAAACTTATCTATCTTCGCGCTGTGCTTGGCCATGATCAAAATCGCCAATAGCCATAATGAGGCATTGGTGGTATCGACCAAAATCATCATGCCAAATAAATCATCACTGACGCCAAACAGCTCTTTCATCGCCGCTTGGTTTGCTGCCCCGCCAATCCAGCTACCCGCGACCGCTGAAAACCCGCGCCATAAGGTATCGTCGGTAAACATCTCAGGCGAAATCCATTTGGCAATACCCAAACTAATCGGCCCACTAATGACAATAGCAACACTGGCCGCAAAAAACATCGCAATGGCTTTCCAGCCAAGCCCTAAGATTTTTGGCACATCCATCGACAACGTCATCAATAGCAAACTGGCTGGCAACAGATAGGTGGCGGTAAAGCCATAAATCTGCGAACCAATACCATCAGCAAAGACGCCCAAGCTATTTAGGGTGGCGGGAATAAAGCAGCACAGCACAATACCCGGCAGTACGGCATAAAAGCGGCGCCAAAACTTACCAGGCAGCCCTTGGGTATAAAACACCAAACCAATAATGGCCATGATAATGCCAAAGGCTAACGGCAAATTATCAATGGCTAAATGAGAAATATCGGGCATCAGACAGCTCCGCAGCACACGATGATTAAAAGCCTGTCAGTATAGACAAGGCGAAAAAGACGCGCAAGCAACGATATAGCATTGTTGACTTTTTATTAGTGAAACATACAAGTATTTTGACGCACAAAAAAGCCAGATAACAAGTATCTGGCTTTTTAATATGACGCTATATGATTAATAATGACATTTATTTAAGCCATTATTAACCATTCATTATAACGTTATTACGAGTTTCTACCGCGATTACCGCCTGTTGGACGACCTTGACCACGGCTGTCAGAGCGATTTGCTGGGCGACCTTGGCTGCCACTTGGACGACCGCGACCGGTTGCAGCGCGATCGCCACGTGGTGCGCTGGTGCCGTCACCACGGCTAGGCGCGCCTGTGCGTTTGCCTTGATAGGGTTTGCCACCTGAGCGCTCACTTGGCTTGCCTTGGTAACCGCTGTCATTGCTTGCGCGTTGACCAGTCGGCGCGCTGTCGCTTGAGCGACCACGGCCTTGACCATTACCGCCGCCGTTTGAACGACCTGCATAACCGCCTGCTGAACGACCACGGCCTTGACCGTTACCGCCGCCGTTAGAGCGTCCGCGACCACGGCCACGACCATTACCTTTGTTTTCGCTTGGTACATAAGTCTTCTTAGGTTCCATACCTTCGATAACACAGACTTCCATTTTGCGATCTAAGTAACGGTTGATAGCGTTTAGCTGTGGACGATCATCCATGCTACATAAGCTGATAGCAATACCAGTACGACCAGCACGGCCACAACGACCGATACGGTGGACGTAATCTTCGGTTTGACGTGGCAAGTCATAGTTAATAACGTGTGAAATCGCTGGTACGTCTAGACCGCGAGCAGCAACGTCGGTCGCTACTAGGATTTTAACCTTGCCATTACGTAAGTCTTGTACGATACGGTTACGCTTGCTTTGCGGCAAATCGCCATGTAGGAAACTGGCTTTATGACCAGCTTCTTGCAGCTGTTTGGCCAATTTTTCTGTACTACGTTTGGTCGCTGCAAAGATAATGATTTGTTCCATATCTTTGTCACAAACAACTTTATCAAGCAAACGGTTTTTGTGATCAAAATCATCACAGTAGTATACTTTTTCTTCGATATGCGCCGATTCAACTTTGATTGAAACGCGCTCAGGATTTTTGGTGAAGCTCGCCGCAATCTTGCCAACAGGGCCATCCCAAGTCGCTGAACACATAATCGTTTGACGATTATCAGGTGCCGCTTTCAAGATATCGTTGATATCATCAGCAAAACCCATGTCTAGCATACGGTCAGCTTCGTCAAGTACCAACACTTCAAGGTTTGATAAATCAACGCGACCGGCTTTGATATGGTCAAGTAAACGACCAGGCGTCGCAACAATCACTTGAACGCCTTTTCTTAGCGCAGTAATCTGACCGTTGTACGGTGCGCCGCCGACTAATGGCACACAGAACAGACCGCGCATGTCTTTTGAATAGGTACGAACGCTGTCATGTACTTGCTGAGCAAGCTCACGCGTTGGCGTTAAGATAAGGGCTTTGGTTAATTTGTCAAAGCTAGTGGCACGGCTTAAACGGTCAAGTACTGGGATAACAAATGCCGCAGTTTTACCACTACCGGTTTGCGCTGACAATAATAAGTCGCGACCCGCTAGAGCAAAAGGAATGGCTTGTTCTTGAATAGGTGTTGGGTTGGTATAGCCAACGCGGTCAAGCGCGGTCAAAATTGGCTTGGCAATATCAAGGTCGCTAAAAGTGATTTTATTTTCTTCAGCAGCGTCAGTAGTAGCCGCTTGATTATTGGTATCAGCAGTTGCAGTGGTGTTTGGGGTATCAGTGCTGTCGATGATGCCGTTTTCAGCGGCGATAGCAGATAAGATGTCAGTCATAGTAATCCTTGGTAAGTATAAGCTGCTGTAAATTCAGCAAGCTTGATGCATACCACTGATAACCGTTCATCACGCCGCATTTATAAAATTATTGTCTCACCTTAAAAAGGCTTAACAATCAAAAGCCAAGCCATAAAGCTTGTCAATATTATAAAGGCGTTCGTGCTGTCTGACGTATTTTGGTGGTAGTGCCGAGTGTCTTATCCTTGTTTGCTAAAAGCGCATTATCAATGCTTTGTCCAAAGCAGATAAAGGCTGGTAACAACCAATCTAACCGATATAGCGGTCAGTAGATAAGATATGAGTCAAAAATAACGGATTTTTCACTATTAATAGAAAAGGTTATTTAAGTACACAAAATCATCGGCAACAATTACTTATGGTCATCCTAGACCCAAAATCGCAGGCGATGTTATCAATCTCATAATTCACGCTAGTCTATGCTAACGTGGCGACGCAGTATAGCACAACATAAGCGCAAACAGTACCTATTTTTCTGTTTATGGTAAAAATAGGTCATATCTCAAACAATTTAGGCTAAAAAGCCGCTGCGCCAGTCTTTAATACAGCCGCTTCAACGCTTTTATCTTTAATACAATAATTTCTAACATACGCGCTATTAACGCGACATTTTCACTTCCGTCACATAGGTTGGCAATTGCCAAGCGCCGCCCGCCTCTATCAGCCGGCACATACCTGTGGTGCTTTCATGACTTTTCTCAAACGCTCTGCCTGTCCAGATCCACTCACTTTTAGTTAGGCAGTCCCCAAGCCCGCGGCCTTTTTGCACCGAGGTTATTTTACCATCGCTATAATCGGTCGCGCTTGTCGTCACCAAGCTCGGCTTATAAGGCTTAGTGTCATTGAATACCCAAACACCCGTACCCGTGTTATAAGCGCCCGTCCAACAATCATGCTGGGCGAGCAGCTGCTTACTGTTTAAACGGCTGACGCGCCACGCTGTCTTATCCGCTAAGTTTGGACATTCAGTGTTGACATCTTTCATGGTGGTTTTCATCATCTCTGCCAACTGCGATGAGCGCATGGCAAATTTTTTCTTACTACTAGAGAGGGCGTTAGGATTAGGAGTGACCAGTCGTAATGAAGGAGCGGCTTGCGGCGACAAGATGCCGCTATTAGATTTACTGGTGTTATTGCTAATAAAAGCGCTTGAAGTCCCTACCCGGCCTTGAGCCTCGTCGGCTTTGAGCATCACGGCACTGGCCCCTTTATCCGATAACTGCCAGCGCGTGTTACGAATCACCAGCTCAATTTTGCTCGATTTGGTCAAGGCATCAAGCAGCGCACTCACCTGCGTTGAGGTTAGCTCGGCATGACCTGCGGCTACTGAGTAAGGCTTGGTTTCTCCATAATCTCTATCATTAATAAACAGTGAGATACGATGGCGATTACCAAGCTGCATCAGCGCTTTAGCAGAGCTTTCTTTAGCGCCGCCAAGCTTTACTTTGCCGTCGACGATAGCATTTGCTCCTGCGCGGCGTACCAATAGTAAAGACACAGGTAAATCGCTATTATTCTCCGCTTGGTAACCTGCCAGCCGGCAAGTACGGGTATTGTCGCAAGCGACTTCCCAATCTTGATTACTAAAGCTTACAGGCGTGGCAGCCTGCGTCACGGAACTCAATAAAGCGGCGCTAAGGGCAGCAAATAACGGTAGTATCATTTTTTTTGTCATGAATAAAGGCAACTTTTTTATTTTTATCAAAATGTTTTTTCTATGCGGGTTGTTTTTGCTAGGAGCATTGTCTGTTAGCAGACTACATGCGCTTGGGGATTGACGAGTGAATGGTAAAGGTAGAAAAACCATCTCGTTGAATAGAGGTAGTAGTATAGGCTGAGTTTTATTATTCTTCATAGTCATTACTCATTAATAGAAGAAATATCAACACCTGCCCAAGAAGGCGGTGGCTACTATCTTAACGTAATAATGTTTCTATCTGTTATGCTAATGTACCATTATGTAAAGACGAAAGTATAGTCAAAGAGCGATATACCGATAAATATATTTGGAATAACGGATATTAAAAAAGCAAAAGGTTAACAAGCAATGGCTTATTAACCTTTTTATGAAAACTTATGTTTTGCTACGACTATTTAAATATAAACTGATAAAGTTAAATCTTTAAACAATAGGCTTTAATTCTAAATCTACGGCGCGTTTTACCGCTGGACGGTCGGCGATTTTTTGTGCCCAACGTTTGATGTTTTTGTAATCATCTACTTGTAGAAATTCTGCCGCATCATAAAGCTTGCCCAGCACCAGCTGACCGTACCACGCCCAGATAATCATATCAGCGATATTATAGTCCGCCTCATCATTACCGCACATATACTCGTGGTCTTTGAGGTGCCTATCTAGCACATCAAGCTGGCGTTTGGTCTCCATCGTATAGCGATTGATAGGATACTCTAGCGGTTCGGGCGCATAGGCGTAGAAATGCCCAAAACCGCCACCTAAAAACGGCGCACTACCCATCTGCCACATCAGCCAAGACAGACAATCTGCGCGCGCTTTACCTTGCTGCATCGGGATAAATTTGCCAAACTTTTCCGCTAAATATAATAAAATAGCCCCCGACTCAAAAAGCGCAATAGGCTCGCCAGCATTTTTATCATTTAAAGCATCAGTATAATCAACCAGCGCCGGGATTTTAGAATTGGGGTTGATAGCGACAAACCCTGAGCCAAATTGATCGCCCGCAGAGATATCTATTTTGTAGGCGTCGTACTCAGCGCCTTTAACATTCAGCTCGGCAAGCTCCTCTAACAAGATATTTACCTTGACGCCATTCGGGGTATTTAGTGAATACAGCTGTAAAGGTGCATCGCCGACCGGTAATTTTTGCTCATGGCGCGCGCCAGCTGTTGGGCGATTGATACTGGCGAACTTACCACCATTTTCGCTGTCGTTTTTCCATACTTTAGGCGGCGTATAGGCTTTGGTATGGTTGTTTTGAGTGTCATTATTTTCGTCATTGTTTGATTGATGATTGTCACTACTCATAATAATTCCTATTTTTTTTTGTATAAAACAGAGCCAAAGCGAGACTGAGGCGGCAAAAGATTTATATTAGTCTCACGTCGTCCTATATGATAATTCTACTATAGCAAATCTTTAGTTAAAGCCCTGTCTTGTAACCCATTTTTAAAAGTAACGAGCACGAGTATCAAAGCGTTTGAGAACACACTTCTTATGAATGAGCTTACACCGTTACTTTGCTACTCTTTAACTCATAGGCGGTTATTTTTATACTAGCCCAACTTAACAGCTTTTTAGAGATAGGCTTAACAACAGAAGTCAAAAGATGAGGTCAAAAGACATGGTGATGACAATATGGTAACCCTAACCCCAACGCAAGATAAATACCTACCCTATGTCTTGGCGGTGGCGCTATTTATGCAGATTTTAGATGCTACCATCTTAAACACCTCTTTGCCGCAAATGGCGCAAGCCCTTGGCGAGTCACCATTAAAAATGCAGTGGGCGGTTATTAGCTATGCGCTAACCTTGGCGATTTTTATTCCTATAAGCGGCTTTTTGGCTGATAAATATGGCACGCGGCGGGTGTTTTTATATGCTGTAATCATCTTTTGTATCGGCTCACTATTGTGTGCCGCCTCCCCAACGTTGAATTTATTGATTGGTTCGCGCGTCATCCAAGGTATTGGCGGCGCGATGATGACCCCTGTGGCGCGTCTCATATTGGTCAAATCTTATCCGCGTAATAAGCTATTAACCGTGATGAACTTTGCGGTGATACCCGCGTTAATCGCGCCCCTAGTTGGACCAGTATTGGGCGGTTATATCGTGCAATATACCAGCTGGCATTGGATATTTCTCATCAATATCCCGATGGGTATATTTGGTTTTATCATGGGTAAAAAGCTGGTACCTGCTTTGTTTGAGGACACCAAGCGTTTAGACTGGACGGGTTTTGCTTTATTTGCTGCCGCCGCTTGCGGATTTACTTTGGCGGTCGAGTTTGGCTCACAGACTGGGCGTGGGTTTTACGGTTTGCTACTCGCACTCGGCGCCAGCATCTTGATAGGCGCGTATGTGTGGCATGCCAAACGCCGTGCAGCGCCATTATTTCCACTAAGTTTATTTAATATTCGCACTTTTCGTATCGGTATTACTGGCAACTTATTCACCCGTTTAGGCATCAGCGCCGTGCCTTTTTTATTGCCGCTATTACTACAGGTGGTGTTTGAATACTCACCGTCACAAGCGGGTTGGCTGCTTGCACCTATTGCCGTTGGTGCAATCGGTATTAAGCCTTGGGTCAGTAAAATTATTCAGCGTTTTAGCTACCGCAAGGTGTTGGTGGCCAATACCTTTTTGATAGGCCTGCTTATTATTGTCTTAGCGCAGTTTAATGATGCGGCAAATTGGATTTGGTTTATCCCTATTTTGACCGTCATGGGTGCCTGTAATTCCATGCAGTTTAGTGCCATGAATACCATTACTATCGGTGATTTAGAGGGCGCGCAGACCAGTAGCGGTAACAGCTTAATGGCGGTCAATCAGCAATTGGCGATTAGCTTTGGCATCGCTTTTGGGGCGGCGGTCTTGAATCTACTGCGGGAGCGCTTCGAGCTTGATACCTTGGTCGCCTTTCAGACCACCTATTGGATACTGGGTATATTAACCATCCTTTCAGGTTTATACTTTTTACGTCTCAAACCTGAAGACGGTCGTGGCTTATATTAAGTTATTGGTATTGAAAGATACTTATCTCTAAAAGTAACAAACATTAAAAAAGCATTAAATATAAAAACGCCAGCGTAACCTAAAATCAGTTAATCTAAAACTTATCTTAGGATACGCTGGCAAGTAACGGCAATTCTTATAACTTTAAGGCGTGTGGTCATCATCCATTTGTGACTGAATATAATTTTCAATGCCAACGTCTTTAATCAAGTCCTCTTGGGTTTCAAGCCAGTCTTGATACTCTTCATTGCCGTCTTTTAAGATAACCAATAAATGACGCGAAACATAGTCGCGCTTGCTCTCACACAAGGTAATTGCATCCGTTATGATAGAAAACTTCTGCTTTTCTAAGCGCAAGTTGCAGTCAATCATTTCAGGCACATCTTCTGCGATGAACATTTTGCCGTAATCTTGCAGGTTTGGCAGACCGCCTAACAATAAAATACGCGCAATAAGATCATCCGACCATTTCATCTCTGCAATAGATTGCTTATAGAAATTTTCGTTTAATGCCTCTAATCCCCAATGGCGGGCAATACGGGCGTGCAAAAAATACTGATTGATGGCGATTAATGACTGACCGAGCACTTGATTGAGTGCGCGAATAACTTCTTTATCCCCTTTCATGCTGTTCTCCCTGTCCTGCTTACTCATTTATCAATTTAATATTCGTGAAAACTGCTTAATATATAAAATACTAAACAATATCAGGAGACACTTCCGCCATCTGGCTTTGTAAATAATTGGGCAGACCAACCATATCAATCAGGCGCAGCTGCTGCTCTAACCAATGGGCATGATCTTCTTCGGTGTCTTTGAGCTGCTCAACCAACATCTCACGCGTCACATAATCGTGCTCTGCTTCACAAAGCGCAATACCGTCTTTTAGATGCTGCTGTACTTGATATTCTAAGTCCAGGTCCAATTGCAGCATTTCAGGTACCGTTGCGCCAATATTAATCTCATTGACGCGCATCTTCGGCGTACCGCTTAACATTAAGATACGGCGGATAATAGCCTGCGCGTGCTGCGTTTCATCTTGCATCTCATGGTGGATACGGTCGTATAATTTACCGTAATGCCATTCTGCATACATCTCAGAATGAATGAAGTACTGATCACGAGCCGCAAGCTCGCCACCTAATAAAAAATTTAAATAATCAATGACCTTTTGGCTGCCTATCATGACTCATACTCCTATGTTTTTATTTGCCTACCAATACATTCACAATAATAGATATAGTTAAAGTACCATTCGTAAACTAATCAGTAAAGATTAAAACCCATCAAACGTCTTACAAAGTTAGGCAGATATAGTAGCATAGGCACGCCGTAGCGCTTGTAACGATATGAACTAAGAATAAGATGCTAATTGAGAATTATAATTAACTCGCTTACACCAATAGCGTTTAGCGAGTAATCTTAAGAGGCGACCTATAAAGGCAATTTATAAAGGTAAACAGAAATAAGGGATAGCCGCACCAGCCTTTTGAGTTACTTATCGTCTTTTATAGTGATGGCTTTTAACCATAAATAACCCTAAAAAGACGATTTGAACGCGGATAAAGGCGAATTAGCGGCTAAAACACTACAGATAGAGGGAAAGCAGAAACGTGATTTGAGCGGATTGGCAATAGAAGTGGAAACAGGCAAATGCTTAAACTGTCTCTTAAACTGCGTAGGCCAACGCATCAAGCTTGGCATGATGTTCGTCAAGAAAGTCGTTGACCATAGGTTCGCAGCAGCCACAGCACGTCGCTACATCAAGGGTGTCTTTTAACCCCTCTAATGTGTCAATGCCTGAAGCAATGGCAGCTTTGATTTGTTTGTCTTTGACGTCGTTACAGATACATACGTACATGTGCGGCTCCTACTATAAATATCTAGCTGGTTATGCTTTATAATAACGATAATTATTACCATTTACAATAGTATTTGGTATATTTATCCGTCATATTAGGTACGGCTAAAAGATATATTACCCTAACTTTATCCATGTAACTGAATACAGTCTTAGGTGTAACCACAAAGTACCAAAGGTAGTAAAATGGCGACGAACTGTAAATCTGCTCATTTTTTAATCGATTTTACCGTTAACTGCTGTTATATTGACCCCCTATTAATTAAATCTATATTGGAATTGTTCTATGTCTAATAATAATTCTACGATACAGCCGCTTGAGTTATTTAAAGTCTTGTCTGACCCAACGCGCTTAAAGATTTTTCAAATCTTATTTAATAAAGAGTCGCGCTGTGTTGGTGAATTGGTAGAAATACTCGATCAGCCGCAGCCGACCATCTCGCGTCATTTAAATCATTTGAAAAAACTGGGCATTTTAAGCTGTGTTCGTGATGGGACGTGGATGTGGTACGAGGTGTCTGATGATTTGCCAGAATGGTGCCAAGATATTTTAGAAATCACCTATAAGCAAATATCAACTAAAGACATCAATATGCCAAAGCCTGCTTAATGTCAAAAAAAGCAGGTTGAGAAAGTCTAACGACAAATAATTGAGCACATAAAAAAGACCTCTCATTGATAGGTCTTTTTTGTTTTTAAGCTTCGTTTTTAAGCGTTGTTTTAAAATACGCCCTTAATATAAATAAGCCTAAATTAGACTAGGTCTAAAAAATCACTGACAAAGGCGTTTGCTGGCTGGTGAATCAGCTCCTCTGACGTCCCTACTTGCTCGACGCGGCCCTGATTCATCACCACAATCTCATCCGATACCGCCCGCGCCTCTTCTTGGTCATGGGTTACCATAATGCTCGTAATACCCAGCTCGTGGTGGATATTTTTTAGCCAAGTGCGCAGCTCTTTACGGACTTTGGCATCTAGCGCGCCAAACGGCTCATCGAGTAATAGTAGTTTTGGCTTTACTGCCAAGGCTCGTGCCAGCGCGATACGCTGACGCTGACCACCTGATAATTGATGCGGATAAGCATTGGCAACTTGCGGCAACTGTACTAGGTCTAGCAATTCAGCAACGCGCTTATTGATATCCGCTTTACTCGGGCGCTCATTCTTCGGTAGCAAGGTTAAGCCAAAACCTACATTATCGGCGATGTTTTTGTGGCGAAATAACGCATAATGCTGAAACATAAAGCCGATATGGCGCTTTTGCACTGGTGTATTGGTGACATCGAGCTCATCAAATAATATCTGCCCAGAGTCCGCATATTCTAAACCTGCAATGATACGCAGCAAGGTGGTTTTTCCGCAGCCTGACGGACCAAGCAACGTTGTCAACTTGCCTGTTGGCACGGTGATATTGATATCATCTAAGGCGGTAAAGTTACCGAATTTTTTATTAACGTTGCGAATCTCGATACTCATAATGGGTTCTCTTATTATATTTTTGGCTTAGCAGATGCCTTTCTTGCTGACGGATTTGTAAAATAGCGCTTATAAATTGCCTGTGCTTTTCGCTAAAGTGGCATCTGTATCCTGCACTTTCTTAGCGTCTTTAGTGTTTGATGTATTGCTAGCATTGCCAGCGTTGTTAGCATTGTGAGCGTTGGCACTTACTGGCAATTCAGGCGCACTTGCTAAACGCTCAGACTTGGCGAATTTGCGCTCTTGCAGCTTGGTCATCACTTGTTGTATCAATAGCGTTACCAGCGCCAAGGCAGCCAGTAAGCTCGATAAGGCAAAGGCGGCGGTAAAGTTATAATCGTTATAAGCAATCTCAACCAATAGTGGCATGGTGTTGGTTTCGCCGCGGATATGGCCAGATACCACGCTTACCGCGCCAAACTCGCCCATCGCCCGCGCATTGGTCAAAATCAAACCATACAGCAGCGCCCACTTGATATTAGGCAGTGTCACATGCCAAAAGGTCTGCCAACCGCTAGCGCCCAAGGTTAATGCCGCTTGCTCTTCACTATCGCCTTGGGTCTGCATCAAGGGTATGAGCTCACGCGCTACAAACGGAAAGGTCACAAATAAAGTCGCTAAAATAATCCCTGGTACGGCGTAAATCACCTGAAAGCCCATGCTCTCAAGCCAGCCACCGATGCTAGAGTTTAGACCAAATAGCAGCACAAACATCAAACCTGCCACCACCGGAGATACCGAAAATGGTAAATCAAGCAAGGTGGTTACCAGCTGTTTACCTTTAAATTGATAACGGGTCACAAGCCAAGCTATTGCAATACCCATCACCATATTAATCGGCAACACGATAGCGGCAGTAATTAAAGTTAATTTAATTGCCTGCAAAGCTTCAGGGTCAACCAGGGAAGCTATATAAAGCTGCCAACCGTTTTTAAAGGCTTCATAGAACACTGCTAAAAGTGGCACCACCAACATCGCCACCATAAACAGTACGGCGATACCGATAAAAGTACGGCGTATCCACGGCGTGTCTTTGGTCGCTGGATTGCTTTGGTAGTCGTAGCTATTAGAAATTTGCATTAGCGGGCTCCTACGCGGCGCGACAGCTTCCACTGTACGATGTTAATGGTCAATAAAATTACAAACGAAATCAGTAGCATAAAAAGTGCGACAGCGGATGCGCCTTGCACATCAAACTGCTCAAGCTTACTAATAATGATTAAAGGTAAAATCTCAGACTGCATCGGAATATTACCAGCAATAAAAATCACCGAGCCATACTCGCCAGTGGCACGGGCAAACATCATACCCGCACCCATCAGTAAAGCCGGCAATAGCTCTGGCAAAATTACCTTACGAAAGGTCGTTAAACGATTGGCACCCAATACCGCCGCCGCTTCTTCGAATTCAACGGACAATTCTGCAAGCACTGGCTGCACCGCACGGACGATAAACGGAAAGCTGACGACCACTAAAGCGAGCCAAATACCGAGTGGCGTAAAGGCGACTTGGATGTCAAATTTGGCAAACCACTGGCCGATTAAACCATTGGGTGCATAAAGAGTCGCAAGCGAGATACCGGTAACCGCTGTCGGTAGTGCAAATGGCAAATCAACCAAGGCATTAATCAGCGACTTACCCCAAAATTCATAGCGCACCAGCACCCAAGCGACCAGCGTACCAAACACCATGTTGGTTAGCATCGCCAAAAACGACATCCATAAACTGAGTTTGATAGCAGCAGTGACTTGCGGCTGAGTAATGGTTTCCCAAAAACCCGTCCAGCCCATTTGTGTCGTGGTATAGGCCATCATGGCAAACGGTAGCACCACCAGTAACGATAAGCTAAAGACGGTGATGCCCATGCTTAGCCCAAACCCTGGTAGCACATTGCGTTGACGCAAGCGCGTCAGCCACCCTTTCTTGATGGGTTTGCTGGCAGGAGAAGTTGTTGCACTCATAGTGATGTCCTATTGCCTAACTGCTGGCGCTTATTTTCTGCTTGTAAGCACCACGTGCTATCAGATGTATTTAATGTATTTATTATGGGTCTGTGTAAGCGATAAAGGACATAGCGTGGGTAGCCATGTCCTTTAGGTGCTTGGACGTTATGGTAAAACTGACGGTTTAAATGCTATTTAAGAAAATTTCTAAATAGCACAATCAGTCAGCGTACTAGCGGCTTACTTTGGTGCATTAATGGCTAACTGATCGAACACGCCGCCATCGCTAAAGTAAGTGCTCATGATTTCATCCCACGTACCAAAGGCATCGTTTGGACGGAAAGTATCGATAGGTGGCAACTTATCGCTGTTTTTATCAAGCACACTCTTCACGCTTGGGCGAAGATATAAGTTAGCTGCCAATTGCTGTGCAGGCTCGCTCCATAAGTAATCAAGATAGGCTTTTGCCGCATCGGAGGTGCCCTTTTTGTCAGTCACGGTTTTCACAACAGCGACTGGGCTTTCAGACTTGATAGAGTATTTTGGATAAACAATATCGACTTGCCCTGCACCAAAATCTTTGGCAGCCAAGTTGGCTTCGTTTTCAAAGGTGACCAAGACATCACCGATACCGCGCTGAACAAACGTCGTCGTCGCTGCACGTCCGCCATTCTCATAGACTTTGACGTTTTTCAGCATGTCTTTGACGTAGTTTTTGGCCTTAGTTTCATCTTTATTAAAGGCATGCAAACCATAACCATAAGCGCCTAAAAAGGCATAACGACCATTACCCGTGACTTTTGGGTTGGCCATGACAATCTCAACGCCTTCTTTGGTCAAATCTTGCCAATCATTAATACCTTTTGGATTGTCTTTACGCACCAAAAATACGATAGTACTGGTGAAAGGTACGGCGTTGTCTGGGAATTTGCTTTCCCAATCAGCCTCAACCAAGCCTTTTTCCTCAAGTAATTCGATATCAGAGCCTTGGTTCATGGTCGCCACATCGGCTTGTAAACCATTAGCCACCGACAGGGCTTGCTTACTTGAGCCGCCGTGCGATTGCTTGATTAAGATATTGCTGTTAGGATTCTCGCTTTTATAGTGCTCAACGAATAATGGGTTGTAGTCTTTATAAAAATCACGTGCCACATCATAAGAGACGTTTAGCAGTTCGATGTTTTGTCCTTCTGCGGCAGCTGGCGTGCCTTCAGCATTAGCAGTCGTTTCTGTCTTTTCGTTATTGCTACACCCCGCAAGACCCAAGGTCAATGCAACGCCTGCAATGCTCAAGACGTTAAGTGTTTTACTTCTTTGTTGATAGCTTGCTGCGTCTTTCATAAATCCCTCAAAGGTGTCTGATAGATGATATTTATTAAATGATGCAAGTATGCTAACAGCGCCAGCTTATTATGTTTAATGATGAATATGCGTATGTTATTGCCAAAATGGAATAATGAAGTAATGGTGATTAAAACATAGCCTTATCAAACACTTAAACGAGAAATTTCTTAAATTGCCTTTACACTTTTATTATTCGCCCTAGATTCAAATAAGAAGTGCAACGTTTTAAAAGAATGAGTTGAAGAGTAAGATGTGCCGTGTTGCATTTCAAACTTCAACTCCTACATATCAGAACGTTATGAAACACTATACACAT
>NZ_LXWA01000044.1:0-36823 GCF_001652315.1 Psychrobacter sp. SHUES1
ATACCGCAAGCACTTGATTCCAAACAAAACGTGCAGAACCAACAAGGTTATTTAAGATAACCTCTTGTTCTGCATTAGGCTCAAGCCTAAATTTGTACGCTTTATTAATTTTCATAATGAATGCTTTATTAGTCAGTGTGTTTGTTATTTATACCATGTTATACTATATAACATAAACAATAAAGGGTATTTATTATAATGAGTGAGATATATAAAAACCGTCATTCTGCTTATAATCTGCATGTGCATTTGGTATTCATCACTAAGTATCGCAAAAAGGTTTTAGCTGATAATCATCGTCAATACTTTAAAGAAGTTGTTGCTGAGATATGCAAGGATTTTGGTGCAGAACTCAAGGAATGTAACGGTGAAGGCGATCATGTTCACATGCTAATTCAATACCCACCAACGGTACAACTAAGTAAGATGGTTAATAATCTAAAGTCGGTCACAAGCCGGCGAATGAGAGCCAACTTCATTGACTTAAGGGCGGCTTATAATAAGCCTGTTTTGTGGTCACGCTCTTACTTTGCCGGCTCATGTGGCGGAGCGCCGTTGGAGATTATTAAGCAATACATTCAAAATCAGCAGAGTTAGGCTATACGAAATTCACCTCCACCCTAGCGTCGGGTGGAGTCCTCTTTCGTTAGATTGATAGATTAGAGGTTTTTATTGCTATATTGATGAAAGATAAACGATTATAAAAATTAGATAGAAAAATCATTACTCAAAAAGCTGGCTGTTATAAACAGTCAGCTTTTTTGGTTGAAAATCTAGTTTACGGCATTGTAAATAATTTACTGCTTGTGGCCAATCAGCCGCTATTTTTGGCGCCTCTTGCCGAGCGGCAATCATACTGGCAGCATTTATCCAGCCCGCATGACCGACTGCTAATACTGGTTTTTGACCACTATTTTGCGCAGCCATCTCATTTAACCAGTTTTCCACACGCTCAAATAACTGCTGTAAACTCTCGCCGCCCTTAGGGGCAAAATCTGCAAAATGATCACACCAATCATCAATCTCTCCTTTAGGAATTTGCGCCCAAGGCCTGCCATCCCAGCCGCCAAAATCAATCTCTGCCAGCTCAGGGGCGACATGATATTGAAAGCCATGCGGCGCCAATATTTCTCCGACTTTTAACGAGCGCTGTAGTGGGCTGACCCAAATCACTTTTGGCAATTGATGAAAACGCACGAAGCGCTGTATTTTATTAGCAAGGCGTTTAATTTTGCGTTTATCGACACTGATATCAGTCTGTCCGATACAAAAGCCATTAGCCGCAATGGGCTTTGGATGGCGCCAAATATACAAAACCATTCGCTATCATTATCCTTTCTAAATAGTACGCTTAAAATTAAATAAAAGGGTTCGAGGCAGCAAGTCCGATATAAATAGCAATTTCACTTAACTGCTGCGTGGCGCCTAACCCATCACCGGTATAGCCATCTAAACGCCTGCGCAACAAGCGCCGCATATAATCCGTCGCTACGATGCCTAGTAATAAAGCCAATGACCATTGCCAAATACCAATTTGCTGCACGGTATTAGGAAATAGGAGCACGACCAGCAAGCCCGCTAATATGAGCCAACCACTGCTCAATAATCCTTGTAATGGCGTCAGCTGCTGCGCCATCGGTTTGGCTTTAGCATGCTCAATCTCACCGCCGTAAGGCAATAGCGCCAGTAAACTAATACATAATAAACGTGAGAGCGTATGTCCAATAATCAGCGCCACAATAGCCACTGATAAAGACATAGACGCCAATAAGCTGATTTTGATAAGTAACGCCGAGACCAATCCTAGTACACCATAAGTCCCTAAGCGCGAATCCTTCATAATGGTTAAAGTACGCGCGCGAGTCAGACCACCACCTAGACCATCACAGCTATCCGCAAGTCCATCTTCATGAAAAGCGCCAGTGAGCCTAATTCCAAAGGCCGTACTTACCACTGCCGCCACCAAAGGCGTAAATAAAAAACTACACAGCCAAAATATACCTGCACAAAGCAACCCAACTAACAGACCTACCCCAGGAAAATGACGGCTGCTCTGGTGCAACCACTGCGGATTGTAATTGGCAAATTGCGGTACGGGCAGACGCGTTAAAAACTGTACTGCTACTAACAATAAACGCCATTCATACTTTATAAATTGACTAATACTTGGTTTAGACGGAGACTGGGGTAATGCATTTGGTTGATTCAATGTCTGATTTAATGGTTGTTTTGATGGCTTTTTTGATAATTGTGACATTAGCTATTTTGTCCACTGATACCAGCATCATTAAAACTTGCCATCTCATTGATAATCGCACAAGCCGACTGTAATAATGGATACGCCAGCGCCGCGCCACTACCCTCACCTAGGCGCATACCCATATTGAGTAACGGCTCAGCATTGAGCAGTTTTAATAAATGCGTATGTCCCGGCTCGACAGAATGATGAGCAAAGACAGCATATTGAGCAACACCAGGCGCTAGACGCTCGGCGACCAATAACGCACTACTAGCGATAAAACCGTCGATAAGAAGAATACGGCGCTCACTGGCTGCTTGCATCAGCGCCCCTGCCATCATCGCAATCTCAAGCCCGCCTAATGCCGCAAGTATGTCGAATGGCGTTTGCGCTTCACTGTGCCGCGCTAATACTTGAGTTAAAATACTTGCCTTGTGCTTTAATCCTGCATCATCAAGGCCAGTGCCGCGACCGATACAAGCATTAATCGGTATATCGCCCAATCTTGCCAGTAATAAACTGGCTGCGGATGTATTACCGATCCCCATTTCACCGACAACCAATAGATTGCCCACTGAGTTTTCGACAACTTTCATGCCGTTCTCTAATGCCGCTAAGCACTCTTCTGCTGTCATGGCAGGCTCGCTAAGGGCGTCGCGGCTTCCATGACGCACTTTATAATCGAGCAGTTGCGCGTGGTCTTTAAAAGGAGAATTGGCAAAGTCGGCATTGACACCAGCATCGACCACTTTTAGCTCCATATGATGCTGACGCGCTAAAACATTGATAGCAGCACCGCCTTGCAAAAAATTATAAACCATCTGCGCCGTTACCGCGCTAGGATATGCTGAGGTACCATGCTTGGTTAGGCCATGGTCGGCAGCAAATACCCGAATTTGCGGTTGCGTAATTTGCGGCGTGGTCGTACCTTGAATCATGCCCAAATGCACCGCGAGCGTCTCCAAGCGTCCAAGGGCGCCCAGTGGCTTGGTTTTTTGGTCAACGATTTGCTGCAATTGTTGGTACAGCTCGTTATTTTCTATGTTTGCAATCGTTGGTGCTATAAATGTGTTCAAGCAAACCACCCTAGTATTTATACAATTAAAACAAAACCCACATACTAGCAGAGTATCTCAGCTTTACCACGAATAAAATCAAATGAGAGCCGAATAGACTCCCTAGTAGGATAGATTTACGATAGAATATGCACCTTTAAAAATTCATATCACTATTGATGTTAAGCTAGACGCCAAACTCACTAAATGCTGTGTGAGTTGCATTAATAGCGATAAGAGATTAACAACTATATAGAGACAGTAATGATCGTATTTTGGCTGCTGCTGACCATTCTTTTTATCATTTTTGCCACTGCGAAGTTAAAATGGCATCCTTTTTTAGTATTGATACTATCTGCCTTTCTGGTCGCGCTTTTTTATCAAGTACCGCTTAATACGGTCGCAAAAACTATCTCTGATGGCTTTGGCGGTATCTTAGGATATATCGGGTTGGTGATTGTGTTTGGAACCATTATTGGCCTAATCCTTGAGAAAACGGGTGCCGCCATCGTGATGGCAGAAACCGTCATTAAAGTTTTGGGACCGCGTTTCCCTACTTTGACCATGTCTATCGTTGGTGCTGTCGTATCTGTACCCGTGTTCTGCGACTCAGGCTATATTATTTTAAACTCGTTAAAAGAGTCTTTGGCTGAGCGTTTAAAAGTTTCGAGCGTGGCAATGAGTGTCGCATTAGCGACTGGCTTATATGCCACTCATACCTTTGTGCCGCCAACACCCGGTCCAATTGCAGCAGCGGGCAACTTGGGTCTTGAGTCAAACTTGGGCTTGGTCATCATGGTCGGTGTTGTAGTCACCACCGTTGCGGTACTTGCTGGTTGGCTGTGGTCAAATCGCTTCCTTGACGCCACGCCTGACAATATTGATGCCCTTGACGCAGTCGCCGTACCAGATAATATGAAGACTCGTGACGACTACAGCAAACTGCCATCAGCGACTATGGCATTTTTACCTATTATCGTGCCCATTGTATTGATTTGCTTATCGTCTATTGCCAATTTACCCAGCACACCATTTGGTAGCGGCATACTAACCGATATTCTCATATTTATTGGCAACCCATTAACCGCCCTATTAATTGGTTTGTTTTTATCATTCTTACTGATTAATACTGACCAAAAAACACAGCAGATTAGTGACAGCATCTCACAAGGCTTGGTAGTCGCAGCGCCTATTCTTTTAATTACTGGTGCTGGTGGCGCGTTTGGCGCTATGCTAAAAGTTACGCCAATCGGTGATTATTTGGGTACTACGTTATCTGCCCTAGGGCTTGGTATTTTTATGCCATTTATCGTTTCTGCGGCGCTCAAAACAGCGCAAGGTTCAACCACTGTTGCTTTGGTCACTACTTCGGCGATGGTCGCTCCATTATTAGGTCAAATAGGTCTTGATAGTGAGCTTGGTCGCGTATTTTGTGT
This sequence comes from Psychrobacter sp. SHUES1, assembly GCF_001652315.1. Lineage (NCBI taxonomy): Bacteria > Pseudomonadati > Pseudomonadota > Gammaproteobacteria > Moraxellales > Moraxellaceae > Psychrobacter > Psychrobacter sp. SHUES1. Next base: position 4,731 of record NZ_LXWA01000044.1, read on the forward strand.
GATGGCGATTGGTGCAGGCGCGATGACTGTCTCGCATGCTAATGACAGCTTCTTTTGGATTGTTAGCCAGTTTAGTCGTATGAGTGTGGCGCAGGCTTACAAAGCCCATTCTATGGCGACAGGTATTCAAGGCGTGACCAGCATCATCTTTATTTGGCTATTGACCTTGGTATTTATCTAGCGCCTTAAGTAAATTATTGAAAGTCAATTTTTAAAATTTAAGTAATTAAAAAAGACTCAAAGAAACATTTAAAGAGAAAGTCATGAAAATTTTAATCGCCCCTGACTCTTTTAAAGAAAGTGTAGAAGCACTGGATGTCTGCCACGCTATTCAATCTGGCTTCAGCCAAGTGTTTCCTGACGCTGACTATAAACTGCTACCGATGGCGGATGGCGGCGAAGGGACTTCTGCAGTGTTGTCTTATGTGTTAGGTGGACGCTGGAAAGAAGTGCGTGTCCATGACCCTTTAATGCGACCAATTAACGCAAAATATTTATTACTCCCTGATGCAACTGCGGTCATTGAAGTCGCTCAAGCTTGTGGCTTACATCTATTGACGGTAGCAGAGCGTAATCCTGTCATTGCTAGCAGCTATGGCGTCGGCGAATTGATTGAGGATGCTCTAAATGAAGGCGTCAAGCGGATTATCATTGGTCTTGGTGGCAGTGCTACCAATGATGCAGGACTTGGTATGTTAACGGCGCTTGGTATGACGTTTCATGATAGTAATGACAACATCTTAGCCCAAGGCGGCGGCGCACTTGCTAACTTGCAACGATTGGATGCGACCAGCTTTCATGCAAGCGTCTTAAACACGGTGTTTGAAGTGGCTTGTGATGTCACCAATCCGTTATGTGGTGAATTGGGTGCCAGTGCCATATTTGGTCCTCAAAAAGGCGCTAGCCCGCAGCAAGTCCATGAGCTAGATAAATCGTTAACGCATTTTGTAAATGTGTGCGAGCAGCATGGCTATCAAGGCCATCAAGAGGTAGCAGGTGCCGGTGCAGCAGGTGGACTGGGCTATGCGTTAATGAGCTTTTGCCAAGCGGAGTTAAAGTCAGGTTTTGATACAGTGGCAAAAGTGGCCAATTTATCACAGCATATCGCCGATGCAGACTTGGTCATCACTGGTGAAGGCAAGCTTGATGCTCAGTCTGCTATGGGCAAAGTGGCAGGTGGTATTAGCCAAATTGCTAAATTGAGTCATACCCCCGTGATTGCTATTTGCGGCAGTGTTGATGGGCTAAAATCCGCTCAGACTAGCCAGTTTGACATCATTGTGCCCAGTATCCAAAAGCTAGATTCCCTCGATAATGTCTTTAAAAACGCTTATAACAATATTGAAATTACCGCTACGAATATTGCCGCAGCAATAAAATTGGGTCAACGCCTAAAACAGTATTTATAGAGCTATATTATAGATGCTTAATTGGTAAGCTCGCTTTTTGTATCATAAAAAATGCTTTTCTCAATAACCAATAGCTTTAACAAAGCTACTCTGCCAACAACTTCGCCAACAATTCATTTATTTCGACTTTAAACTCTTTATCTTCGATTTTATTGGCGCTGATTTTAGCGTTTTGTAGACTTTTGATCGCAGCATCGGTTTGGCCCAACTCGATTTGCAGCTCAGCCATCGAAAAAGCAATCGATGCTAAATGGTCTTTTGAATTAATCGCTGCGGCTTTATCTAATGCTTTTTGATAGATAACCAGCGCTTCATCCAAATCCTCGGTAAAGTCAGCCAAGGTTTCCCACTGTTCAGGATGGTCTTTATCGCTTTTTTCATTTTCAATGCAAAGCTCCTTTAGCTGCGCATATAGCGCATCAAAGGTTTTTTGATCGTTCTTACTGTCCGCTTCTAGCAGCTTTTCTGCTAAAACATAGATGGATTTATATATTTTGGTATTAATCATGATGGGTTAACCTGTTGGTTGCGCGTTATAGGCGTTGAATGATGTTGATTATAGACTAATTTATAACAATAGCTCATAGAAAAGGGCGTGATAGCGATCACACCCTTTTATTTTATCTGGCTTTCAATCTTAGCATCTACGATACACAGCTAGATTCAGTCATTAAACGCTCGTAATTATTCCGCAGCGATAACGGTAATCTCGACCAATAACTCAGGACGAGCCAATGCTGATTCACCGCATGCACGCGCTGGTGGCTGGACGCCTTCAAACCATTTATCCCACACCTCATTCATTGCGGCAAAGTCTGACATACTTTTTAGCCAGACGGTTGCGGATAGCAGCTTTGATTTGTCACTACCAACTTCTTGCAGCAGTTTTTCGACTTTCTCTAAGCATGTCAAGGTTTGGGCTTTGATATCCTCTTCGCTATTACCCACTTGACCGGACAGATAAATGGTTTGGTTATGAATCACAATCTGACTCATACGTTGGTTACTATGCAGCTTTTGCATGAATTATTATCCTTAATTTTTAATGTTCTTAATGTTCTTAATGTTTCAGTACTCTTAAATACCTGAACTGTCAAATATATAAACGGCTCGATTTTTACTTAAACGTTATTTAGCAAAAATTAGCGAGAAAAACGCGCAGCGCTAAAGGGTTTAATATCAACCAATAATGGCTTGTCATGAATCATCTCCTCTACCAGACGACCAGTCATGGGTCCTAAGGTAAAACCCTGATGGCTATGACCAAAGGCAAACCATAATTTATCGTGCTGCGGCGCAGGACCAATGACTGGTTTCATATCCGGCATACAAGGACGTGAGCCCGCCCACGCTTCACTCTCGACGGCATCTTCTAGCGGCAGAATTTTGCGCGCGAGTTTTAATACGGTATTTAATTGGCCAAAATTCTTTGGCGCATTCATGGTGGTCATCTCAGCACCAGTGGTGATGCGGATACCTTGCTGCATCGGACCCATCACAAAGCCCTTATCCATATCAAACATACTATGGTTGATGGTGTTTTTTTCCGTGACTTTAAAATGCTGATGATAGCCACGCATTGGGAACAGCGGCAAATCATAACCAAGCGGTTTGATTAAATCGTTAGACCAAGGCCCAGCAGCAATGACTAATTTATCACTATAAAAAGTGTCAGTGTCGGTAACAACTTTCCAGCCATCTGCTTCTTGGACGATTTCATTGACACCGCTTTCTTTGATGGTACCACCCATTTCTTGAAAGTTTTTTGCGTATGATTTCACCAATAAGCTCGGATTTGACACTTGCCAAGAGTTTAGCCAATGAATCGCGCCAACGAACTCATCAAAATTGGCGCTCGGCTCCATCGCTTTTAATTCGTCAAGCGTCAAAACATTGTGCTCAACGCCCTGATCACGGTCTTTGATTGCAGCATCAATAGCTGCTTTAAACGTCTCTTCAGAGCGATGCAACTGTAACCAGCCTTTGCGGCTAATCAAATATTCAGCGCCAGACGCTTCAATCATGGTTTGGTGTTCACTGGTGCAATGTTCAATCAGTGTCTGCCACTCCGCTTCGATTTTTTTAATTGAAGCTGGCGTCGAGTATTTCCAATACTGCAATAACGCTTGATGATAGCGCAAAATCGCTGGGATTCGATAGCGAATATCAGTGCCTTGATTTGGCAATACGCGTATCATTTCAGTCAGCTGGCGTGGAAACGGATGGGTATGAATCGCCTCGCGCTGAATCAAACCAGCATTGCCATATGAAGTCTCAGAGCCCGGTAGTTTTTTGTCCAATAGTAAAACTTTGGCGTTATTTTTTTGTAAATGCCAAGCCGCTGAGGTGCCGACCATACCTGCACCGATAACGATCACTTCGTAGCGCATAACACGTCCTTTTTTAAGATTTTAATACAGAATATCAAGGTTGAGAAATAACAAATAAGGGAGTAATAGTAACGCATTGCGCATCAGATTAAACCCTTATCATAGAAATATTTTTTCTATTCCATACTTTTGGTTATGCGTTTAATTGAAAGCTATTTCTGATAGGAATAATGTAGAAATTATTAAGAAATTAGACCTATTTTGGCTAATCAAAATGCAAGGAATAAACCAATCACCACCAAATTGGATCCTCACTTGCTAGTGTTTCTAAAAGCCTTTTACTGGTCTCGACCGTCAACTTATCGGCAGGTAGCTCAGCGATGAACCGTGACGGCTTATCAAAGTAACCCGAATAGCTTGAGAAATACTCGGGCGCAGTTAAAAATAATCTGCTCTTAGCACGGCTACAAGCAACATAAAACAGCTTACGCTCCTCCTCTAACTCTTCAAAATCACTGAGCGAGCGATAGTGCGGCGTCATACCATCGACGAGAGAGTTGACAAATACCACTGGCCATTCAAGCCCTTTGGCACTATGAATGGTAGAAATGGTAACTTTATCATTACTATTTTCGTCTTTTTCAGGCTCGCCTGCGGTAGCAACTGAATCATTGGGCGGATCGAGGGCAAGATTTTCTAAGAATTTATCGAGGCTGTCGTACTCTGTTGCTAGGTTTTTAAGCACACGAAAATCTTCACTACGCTCGCGCCAATTCTCTTCAATCGTTTTTAATACAGGAATATAAAACGCTAAAATTCGCTCAATCACTATTTCCACTGACTCTGCCTGACTGGCTTTGGTTAAAGTCGTATGCAATGATTTAAGCTGTGGGCTTTTCTTCGCAAATGATGGTGCTAATAGCGGCTCAAAAGTATTGTTGTTAACATTATTATTAACATTGTTATCGGCATTAATCGCTTGGGTTAAGCGCGTCGCCGTTACTGCCCCTACCCCTTTAAACAAGGTTAAAATACGGTGCCATGCAATGGTATCATTTGGGTTATAAAGTATTTTGACAAAGGCTAAAACGTCCTTGATATGACGCCGCTCAATAAAGCGAATGCCGCCCACGACGATAAAGGGAATATTGCGTTCCATAAATTCAAGCTGAACGTAGTTGGATTGAAAAGATGTGCGGCACAAGACAGCAAAGTCCTCATAATCGTAATCTGGTTTTAATTCGATAATTTTATCTGCAATATATTTAGCCTCTTTTGTTTCATCACTTAAACGGCGAAATATTGGCTTGATGCCTTCTATAGATGCGCCCGAGTACAATTGCTTTTGATAGCCCAACGTAATTTGCGCCGATAAAGCATTGATATAATCCAGCACCGCTGGCGTACTGCGATAATTTTGCTCTAATTTAATCAGTTTTGCTTCGGGGTAGCTTTCGCCAAATAGTAAGATATTTTCATAATTGGCACCGCGAAAAGCATAGATGCTTTGGTTGTCATCACCAACGACCATCAGCGATACCGACGCCGGCGCACAAATCAAATCTATCAGCTCTTTTTGCGGAATATTGGTGTCTTGATATTCATCGACCATGACATAACGATAGTGCTGTTGCAGTAGCTTTCGAAAGGTATCATTGTGCTTTAGATGGCGCACCACTTGGCTGATGATGTCATCAAAATCATATAAATGATTGGCGCGCTTATATTCATGAAAGTCGACCGCCAATTGCTCAATAACTGGAATATGCACAGCGATATCAGGATAACTGCTTTCGATTAAGTCGCGAATATGAATGCGCCGATTTCTAGAAGTTGAAAAGATATTTTGCAAGGTTTTTTTGCGCGGAAACGCCTGATTGGTTATTTTGGTTGGATACTTTTTTTCTTTATTAATCAAATCAATCGCATCTTCACTATCGCCGGTATCTAAAATCGTAAAGCGCGGATTGATACCAAGTAGCCCAGAATATTGGCGCAATAACATATTGCAAAATGAGTGAAAAGTGCCGCTGGTGATATCGTTTAGCGCTTTGCTATTTATGTGGTCATTGTCCGAAAGACGGCTAGCCAGTAACGTTCTAGCACGACTTTTGATTTCATTGGCCGCTTTTCGGGTAAAGGTTAATAGCAAAATCTCTTTTGGCGCGACGCCATTTTCTATCAAATAGCTGGTTCTATAAGTCAAGGTTTTGGTTTTACCAGAGCCTGCACCGGCGATGACCAATACTTTGCCCTCAATAGTCGTGGCAGCCAACAACTGGTTAGGGTTCAGCTCACGAGCGTAATCCACTTGCAACCCTAAATGACTGGCAAGCCGTTGCTCTAATATTTCAGCATCCGCATTTATCAAGTTGGCCTCGAGCTTTTTAATCGCCTGCTCAAGCCGCGTCAGCTTGGGTTTCATGTCAACGAAATTTTGCGGATAATTATAATGGTGGGTAGCAAAAATGGTGGTCATTATTAACAATTGCCTTTGGTATGGTTTATCGTGCTGGCTATTGATGACAGCGCAGCAGCATGCATCATCATTTATAGGTAGTAGCTTATCATAATAGACAGGGCGCTGAAGGACATTGATAACGAACACTCATATGAAACGATGATATTAAAGGATGGTATTAAACCGCGGTATTAAACAGATTACTAAGTATTGTGATTGAGCGTAAAAATTAAAATAGCAAGCACAACAACCTCACCCATTTTGGCTGAAATTTGCTACAATATGCCCAATTTTGAGTTCCTATTTTACCAAGCTTTATACTGACTACATACCAAGTCTGTTATTGCCTGATTTTATTAATATATTGAGAGCATGTTATGGGTTTTAATTGCGGCATCGTCGGTCTACCAAACGTGGGTAAATCCACCCTGTTTAATGCCTTGACCAAAGCGGGTATCGCCGCTGAAAACTTCCCTTTTTGCACCAAAGATCCCAATACCGGTATCGTACCTGTGCCAGATCCACGCCTAAAAAAATTGGCTGATATCGTCAAGCCCGAGCGCGTATTACCGACAACGATGGAATTTGTCGACATCGCAGGTTTGGTTGCTGGCGCCTCAAAAGGTGAAGGTATGGGCAATCAGTTCTTGGCTAATATCCGCGAGACCGATGCGATTGCCCACGTGGTACGCTGCTTTGATGATGACAACGTCGTCCACGTTGACGGCCGCGTCAGCCCTATCGACGACATCGAAACCATCAATACCGAATTGGCATTGGCCGATTTAGAGGCCGTTGAGCGCGCTATTACCAACTTAAGCAAAAAAGCCAAAGGTGGCGATAAAGACGCGACGGCTATGCTTGATGTGTTCAAAAAAATCGAGCCATTATTAGCAGAAGGTAAAGCCGCCCGCGGTGCTAACCTAGACAAAGACGAGCAAAAACTGATCAGAAGTTATGGTCTGATTACCTTAAAGCCAACCATGTATATCGCCAACGTGAGCGAAGATGGCTTTGAAAATAACCCATATCTAGATGCAGTGCGCAACTATGCCACTGGCGAAGATTCTATTGTCATTGCCCTATGCAATCAAATCGAATCTGAAATTGCTCAGCTTGATGAAGATGACAAAAAAGACTTCCTAGCTGAAATGGATATGGAAGAGGCTGGTCTTGATCAAGTGATTCGCGGCGGTTATGATTTGCTTGATATGCAAACGTATTTTACGGCTGGCGTCAAAGAAGTCCGCGCTTGGACAGTCGCTGTTGGTGCCACAGCCCCTGAAGCTGCTGGTGTGATTCATACCGACTTTGAACGGGGTTTTATCCGCGCTGAAGTCATTGCGTATGACGACTTTATCGAGTATGGCGGCGAAAAAGGTGCAGCTGCTGCTGGCAAATCACGTTTAGAAGGCAAAACCTACATCGTGCAAGATGGCGATGTGATGCATTTCCGCTTTAACGTTTAACGTTCAACGTTTAATATTTACAAGTACAAGCGGATTGCGTGTTTACACAGTCTTAGTAGAGAACAACCAAAAGCCAGCTTCAACGCTGGCTTTTTTTATTATAATAAAGGGAATAACGTTAAAGTAATTAAATTCTCTAAAAGCAAAAATAAAATAGAATGATATAAATAACGGACGATAAATGATGACTGTTTCTGTTAATCAAACCACGAATTCTAGTGACCATTGGGCAAAACTATTTAGTGCGCAGCGTTTAGGCAGTCATAAAAAAGCTCCTGCCGAGGACAGCGCACGCTCCTCCTTTCATAAAGATTACGACAGACTGGTATTTTCACACTCCTTTCGTCAGCTGAACCAAAAAACCCAAGTTCATCCACTGACCAATCAGCTCGGTATTCATACGCGCTTAACACACTCGCTCGAAGTTTCTTGTATTGGGCGCTCTTTAGGTGTCATGGCGGCAGAGAAGCTGCATGATAAGTTGGGCGGCGGCTTACCGAACGGTGTCGCGCCCGCTGATGTCGGTGTCATTGTCCAAGCAGCTTGCCTTGCCCATGATATTGGCAACCCACCGTTTGGTCATGCCGGAGAGTACGCCATTCGTGACTGGTTTATGCATCCTGACCGTAAGCAAATCTTGCAAAATCTGAATAATAACGAGCAATTAGATTTACTGGCTTATGAAGGCAATGCACAAGGATTTCGTATATTAACCCGAAATGAGCACCACCCTGATTTAGGCGGTATGCGATTAACTTGCGCTACTTTAGGCGCGTTTATGAAATACCCTTGGCTTGCGACCCATAGCAATCCCGTTTATCAAGACAGCTCTATTGATCAAAATAACCGCATTTACCAAGGCAATCACACCACTAACATGCAAAAATTTGGCTGCTTTTATAGTGAGGCAGCGCAGTTAGAGCAGTTGGCAGAAACGTTAGGCTTGCCATATTCAAAGCAGCACGATGGCTTTGCTCGTCATCCGCTAGCCTATTTATTAGAAGCGGCAGACGATATTTGCTATGCGCTGATAGATTTGGAGGATGGCATCAATTTGAATATGCTAAGCTATGCAGAGGTTGCGGCGATTTTTTATGAGCTGATTGGTGAGCGCCCTGATACGCTTATTCTACCCACTCAAGTGTCAGTCAGACAGCGTTTGGCATCGCTGCGGGCACGGGCAATGATGCGTTTGGTCAATGCCGTCACCGATGCCTTTGTAGCCAATAGTGATACTATGTTGGCGGGGATGCTACCAGGCAGCTTGTTTGCGCACTGTGAGCCGAGCGTACAAAGTGGCATTAACCAAGCTAAGCAATTGGCACGCGAAAAGATATTTAATCACCCAAGTAAGGTACGCATGGAGCTGATGGCCAATCAATGCTTGCAGCGCCTGCTCGATGCTTTTATGCCACTCGCCTGGATAAAACAGACAAATGAGGCAAATGAAACCAATGCGCCGATAAGCCAAATATCCTTTGAGCAGCAGCGTTTGCTAAAATTACTCCAGCCGCATCTCGATGAACACCGCCGGACTCTAGCAGATAATACCTATGATAATATGCTTAATGTTTTAGACTTTATAACCGGTATGAATGACCATGAAGCCTATCGACTGGCGCAAGAGCTACAAGGACATTGGGGCACCATTGTTTAAACAACATGTTTAAGCAGCTCGTTTAAAAAGAAGTTTAGAGACAATTTAAAACCGAGCCAAACCAAAATTTAAGCAAACCATTAACGATAATCCTCTATTTTATTCGTATTTTCGCAATGAAATGAGTATGATAGACATCTATCAGGTAATTTTGAAATATTATGAGTAGTCGCGAACAAAAGAAACTTCAAACACGGCACGCTTTTTTTAATGCGGTGCTCGATTTGTGTATGACAGGACAGTCTTTTAGCTCAATCAGTCTCAGGCAAGTCACGCGTGAGGTTGGCGTGGTGCCGACCGCCTTTTATCGCCATTTTGATGACATGGAATCGCTTGGTCGCGCCTTAGTCATCGAAGAGTTGGGCGGTACGATGGCAACGTTAAGTGAAAACTTGCAAATTGGGCGCAAACGCAGTTTTGAGCGTCAAATCGCAAAAAGCATCCAAATGTTTTTATATATGGTCAGCGAGCAGCCTTGCTACTGGCAGTTCTTAGTCAGTGAACGCTATGGCGGCTCAGAGGCGGTACGCAAAGCCATCAATGAGCTGATTAAAAAACACGGCCAAAACCTAGCAGAAGACTTAGCGCTACAGCCGGCATTTACCCACATCAATACTTATGATCGTAGACTGTTGGCGGAAGCTGGGGTCAATATGTTTTTTTCTTGGATTATTGACTGGCTCGAGCTAACCTATACCGAAGATCATGATGATGAGGTCGACTTGGCTGAGGTTGAAAAGAAAAAACAGCTGATGCTGCATAATTGCACGCGCCAAGCACAAATGCTGTTTTATGGTGCCTATAACTGGAAATCTACCGAAGAAACCCGTTTAAATGATTAATTAGACTTAATTTTTGCATGCTATTTATTACTAATTATCTATAACCATTAGAAAATTGGCCTAAACGCCCAAAGTCGCTGCGTTAGCACACGCACCTCTTTGGGCTTTTTATTATCAGCGTTATTAGTATTGCCATTAGCGTTATTAGCATCACTGCTGTTTTTATTACCATTATTATCGCTGCTATTTGCTGCGTCGCCATCAGCGGCCGTTTTGCTAATAATAACGGTCGCAAAGCGTTGTCTTGCTTGACCAACCGTCGCATTATCAGAGGCGGTAATAAGTGCCATAAAGGCTTGGCTATCAACCGCTAGTAATGGCGTCAAGGCTTTGCGCTCCTCTTCTTTTACACTACTTAATACGGGCAGTTGCCAAACATCATCGACAGAGCTAAAGGCTTGTTTTGCTCGCAACTCAACGATACTCTGCATTTGCTGGCTGCTCGCACCTTCTACCAAGGCAGCAAACAAAACGGGACTGGCGGTATTAATATTAATGGGTAAATAATATGGCACCGCCGTGATATAGGGACGCAGTGTCGCTAATACTTGCGCATCAACGCCCTTTACCTCTGCTAATTGATCGATACTAAGCAATGCTTGGTTGGGTAAAGCTGTATCCGCTCCGCGATTGGACTGCTGAGCATATACCACATTTTCATCACCGCCATCTTGGTAGACCTCGCTGTCGGCATCTTGATAATCAAGTATCGCAACGGCGGTATCAGGCTCTAAATTTAGCTGTGTAAGCAGCCTTTGAAAAACGGCCAAGGCAGCAGTATCGACAGCGCCATTATGATATAAATTATTAATATTAAAACGACTGCCCTCATCGCGTAATTCGATGTCGATACTATGTCCGCCTAGGGTGTAAGGCGGTATTGGCTGCGCCCAAATATCCTGCTCGCTATCAGTATCATTTAATTTGGCATCAGCACGAATCAAGGTAACCGCCAATTGCTGACCTGCATTAATATCTTGTAAGAGTTGGTTTTGGTCAAACAATAAGCCGCTACGCCGAATGGCAATCTTTTGGCTAGCAAGCATTGCCCCTGCAACCACAGTAATACTAACTACCAATAATAAAATAGTTAGCAGTGCGACGCCACATTGAGAATTGGCTTTTATAGAGGTTATAGGCATCGTTGGCCCTATTTGTGGCTTGTTTGACATAAATAGCCTCTATCATTGACCAAAAGGGGTATTTTCAGTAGCGTTCCCTGAGCTATTATTGGCTGCATTGCCATTGGCTTCGCTATCGTTATTGGTGCCACCATTACTGTTGCCGTTATTGTTGTTATTACTATTGCTATCGCCATTAGAATTGTTAGGCGTATTTTTATGACTGGTATTTGTACTGACATTTGGTATTGGCTGCGGCGTCAGTGCCCATTGCCAAGTGATCGGCATATCTTGATACGTAAAGTTGAGCACAACCCCTTTTGGTAACAGTATAATCTCAGACGTGTTATTGGGTGAATTCGTCAACTGCGCTGATATGGTATTGTTATTAATGCTGCTGCTGTCTTTATTGGGAAATTTGGCACTTAATTCAGGTAAATAAGCTTGCCAACGTCCAGCCGTAACGCCTTCAAGCAACACACTATCTAGGCTAATGCTGTCACTGCCACCGGCAAGACTGGTATATTGACGACGAATTAAGCGTTCATCAGCAAAAATGTATTCGATATGCTGCAAACTCGCGCTGCTTTGATAACGTGGGTCAGGGTCGGCAAAACGAACAAAGCTGATACGTGCGCCTTCTAGACTCATGAAAGGTTCGGGCGCTGGTGCATTTTCTTGATTGCTATTGTTGGCGTTGTTATTACTACCATTGTTATTTGCGGTATTGTTGGTTGCGGCGTTATTAATTAAGGAATTAGCACCTTGCGTATCCACTGCCTGATAAGGAATCATTTGGTTCATATCTTGCTGTAGCTGCAGATAGGCATATTGCAAAACCGCTAAATTATCCGCATGAAACTGCGCCCGTTCACGCGCACGGTTAACGCCATCAAATACTTGCCAGCCTGCCACCGCCAGCATAGCAAATATCGCCATCGCAACCATCAGCTCAAGCAAGGTGAATCCATGATTTGATTTCATGGATTGCCTCCATTAGGGTTTAATCGGCTCAAATCCAAGCTACCAACCTCTTGCTCAGCGTTACTTAGTATCACGTTGATATCCGTTACTGCGCTGCGTGTCTGTCCATCTATAATGGGTGCAACAGCGATATTCACCTGTTTTAATGCAGGTGTGATGGCATCTGTGGCGGTCATTGTCACTTGCCAATCACGACCTTGGGCATTGATGGTTTGTGTTTTGTTGGCCGTCAGCCACGTATCTTGAATATGCAAGTCCGCTGCCGCGTTTTGTGCGACGAACTGCGCTAGCGTGCGAGTACGCAAGACATCAACTGAGCTTAAATACGCACTACTAGCTCGGCTCGCGGCAACGGCAACGACCGCCAAAATCGCTAAGGCAACCATGACCTCAATCAGGGTAAATCCGCGCTCATGCTTTGATAGAGCGGGCTTAGGGTTTGTGTAGGTCGATTTGGCTTTATCACTATCTATCATAAGTTAGCGCCCTTGCCCTATCGACATACTGCCATCGGGCATAATCGTAATCACCTCGCCCACCAAACGCGAATTATGGCGCACCTCAATCGTTACTGGCGTGGCCTGCCCTGTGCCAAACCATAGTACTTGCGGTACGTTTTGGTCGGTAAACCATGGCTGCAGCGCTTGTGTTTGGCCTGCGGTTGTTTGCTTCCCTGCATCTAGGCTTTGCACGCTTAAGCTCATGCCAGCAGGCAATTCAGGCAGACTAACTTCTGGCTCAATCTCCCAGCTTGGTGTGGGCACTTTATCTGAAGCAGCACCTGACATACTCGTCAAATCTGCTGACAGCTCCATGGCGTTCTTAGGCGTACTATCGCCTCTAGAAGACGTAGAATCTTGAGTTTGATAGACAATGTACGGGTTTGATAGCGTGACAATGACAGGCGCAATTTGACCTTGCTTATCGGCTTGTAAGCTCAAACCCATGGGCGCCATACGCTCAGCGGATAATAGCCGTACATAGCTCAGAGAATCTGTTAAATGCTCATAAAAGGCGCGGTTTTTGCGTGACTCACTACTACCGACCGACAAGCTCATCATCCCAGCAAAGATGGATAAAATGACCACCACCACTACTATTTCTACAAGGGTAAAGCCCACTTGTCCGATATGACCGCGTGGGTTAGAAACTGTGATTGAAGATATCGAGGAAGTCGGTTTTGACATACAGAAGTCATCTAGAATGGTGTCATTTTATTAGAAATGATACTGAATTGGGTAGTATGAGTATGATGGAGATAAAACGATAGATATGCCCGATTAAAAAAATAAATCTGTACACGTGTTAAAAGATAAATTTAACGTGTTGCCATACAGAAGATAGCAACACGGACCGTTATGAAATAATAGCTGACTGTGTTTGAAATAGAATAAAAAGCTAGTAATTGGTATTACGGTGCTCTTCTGATTCAGTATCGATTTGTTCTACCAATTCTTGCATATCTTCATCCATGACTTCATCATCGGCAGCTGGATAATGGCTTGGCAACTCAAGCATTTGCTGCACAAAAGCATAACGCAAGGTATCACGGCGACCTAAGTAGCGCTGATAAAAACTTGAGTTTAATAATCCTGCGCCGCCCTGACCCATCGCCCAAATCGAGGACAAATAATCACGCGTACTTAGACTACTATGCTGCTCTTGAAGATACGCACTGATAATATCAATCAAACGCTTCATGCGCTGACGACGAATATCGTAAAGCTCACCGAACAGGCGATTCAGACCCGTCACTGATGCTGCCAAACGCTCTTCGATTTGGTTAAGGAGCATGGCTTTTTGCGGATTAAATAGCTGCTGAAAAATCATCCGCGCGACGCCTGCCGAAGGACAGTCATCAATACGGTTAATCTCAAACAGCTGCTCTTCGTAACGGATAATAATACGCAGGTAGAGCTCATCTTTACTAGAGAAATGCTTATATAAGGTGCCTTTAGCCAAATCAAGCTGGTCTGCCAAACTGTCCAAAGTGATATCACCATCGCCTGACTCAAGTAGCAATTGCTCCGCCATCGCTAAGATATTTTCTTCTCGGGCCTTGAACTGATGCTGACGACTCATAATTTCTCCTAAAAACTGACAATATCATGCATACCACCGTCCCTTTTGTCAGTGTACTGGCAGCACGCTTATAAATTTTATAACGGCTACGCCAATACCATCAAAGGCAATATGCTTATGTTTGCTAAATAGTCATTGATAATCATAGGGTTAAGTTAAGCATCAAAAACACATTCAACACAGAACTACAAGACAAGCCTATAAATGACTGATTGGTCATAGCATAACCATTTTAGTGATACTGTGCCAGTAAATTTTCAAAGTTTTTTGCAGTCAATGCGCCGACTTCCTCGCCACTACAGCCATACATCTCGGCAAGATAGCTTGCCACGTATGGCACGTATGCCGGCTCATTGGGCCTGCCACGTTTAGGCACGGGTGCTAAATACGGGCTATCGGTTTCGATAAGTATTCTGTCTTTGGGCATATTTTTTGCGGCATCTTGAATCATTTGCGCACTTTTAAAACTGACGATACCTGAGAAGGAGATATAAAACCCTAAGTCTAATGCGCGTTTTGCGGTTTCCCAGTCTTCAGTAAAGCAATGGATAATACCGTGTTCAGCGCCTTCTGCTTTTAGGATATCAAGCGTATCTTCTTTGGCGTCACGCATATGCACGACAAGCGGTTTCTTTAGCTGTTGGCTGGCATAGATATGACGCGCAAGGCTAGCTTGTTGCTCTTTTTTATTTTCCGTCGACCAGTAATAGTCCAACCCCGTCTCCCCTATCGCCCACACGTGCTCAGCATCAGCCGTTTCTATCAAGCGCTCAACTGTCGCTGACTGCAATACGCCGATATCTTCACAGGGATGAATACCGACGCTCATTCCAAGATTTAGCGTTTCGTCATTATAAGTGCTGACAATATTGGCAATCTCATCATATTCAGCGAAATCACACATAATGGCCATCGCACGGGTGACATTCGCCTCTTTCATCGCCGCAATCGCGCCGGACAATTGACCATCATACTTGGTTAAATCCAAACGGTTTAGATGGCAATGCGTATCTGTAAACATAAACAATCTCGTTAATAAGAATCAATAAATAAAATTATCTTAAAATATGGATTTGGTAATAGTAATAGTATTAATTGCTCTGATAAGCTGGCTTTTCAAGTCGTGTTTAACAAACGTCTATACAAAGGCTTTTTATCAGAGCATTTTTTTAAAGAATAGTTTTTTTGAATGAGGTGTATTTTAGAGACATCCTTTAATGCAGCGGCACTACACGCATCACCTCTTCTATGGTTGTTAACCCTTCGCTAATACGCTTTGCTCCCGATAAACGTAGCGGCTGCACACCTTCGCGGTACGCTTGCTGCTTCAACGTATCCAAATTAGCATCGGCGGCGACCAGTTTTTTTAGCTCATTGGATAACGGCATAATCTCGTACAGACCAACGCGGCCTTGATAACCCGTATGGCGACAGTGCTCACAGCCCTGCGCCTTATAAACTTGTGTTGGTACAGGCGCGCGCCAAGGCTGCACCAGCTCTTGCCATTGAATGGCTATCTCACTATCTGGCGTCACATCAAGCGCTTGCTTACAATGCGGGCATAACGTCCGTAATAATCGCTGTGCCATGACGCCCAATATCGTTGCTGAGGTTAAGAACGGCTGAATACCCAAATCATGCAGACGAGTAATAGAGCTTGGTGCGTCATTGGTATGCAACGTTGATAGCACTAAATGCCCCGTCAAAGACGCTTGCACGGCCATATTGGCGGTTTCGGCATCGCGAATCTCACCGACCATAATAATGTCTGGGTCTTGACGCATCAAAGAACGAATACCGTCAGCGAAATGCAAATCAACCCCTGGATTGACCTGCATTTGATTAAAGGCCGGCTCAATCATTTCAATCGGATCTTCAATGGTACAGACATTGACCTGCTCGGTGGCGAGCTGCTTGAGCGTACTATATAAGGTGGTGGTTTTACCAGAACCCGTCGGACCCGTCACCAAGATAATCCCATTTGGATGCGCGGTCAGCTCGTGCCACGTTTCAAGCTGCTTACCCGACAGGCCAAGTTGGGCAAACGAGCGCACCAGTACTTCTGGGTCAAATACCCGCATGACAAGCTTTTCACCAAAGGCAGTCGGCATGGTAGACAGACGCAGCTCAGTTTCTAAGCCTTTGGGCGTACGGGTTTTTAGGCGTCCATCTTGCGGCTTACGCTTTTCTGCCACATTGAGCCGTCCCAAAATTTTAATACGTGCAGTGACTGCCACTATGATGGCAAGCGGCATCTCATAGACACTATGCAGCACCCCATCGATACGAAAGCGCACTTTTCCAGTCTCACGGCGCGGCTCTAGATGAATGTCGCTTGCGCGCTGCTCAAAGGCATATTGCAATAGCCAATCGACCACTTTGACGATATGTTGATCATTGGCATCGGGATTGATGTTATCGCCCAGCTGTAACAACGCTTCGACGTTGGTGACGTCCGCTGCCGCACGCTTATGTAGGGAGTTCGCGCCCGCAATCGCTTGCGTGACTTGATAAAACTCTTGCCGATAGCGATTGATTTGTTCAGGATTGATAAAGACCGTACGATAGCTTTTTGATTTAATGAGCTTTTCGATATTGCCATGCCAATCGGTATAAAATGGCTGGTCAGTACCAATAACCACTTCATCAAGCGTCACTTCAATCGGTAAAATATGCTGCGAACGCGCATACTCAAACGACATCAGCTGCGTCACTGTTGGTACATCGACCTTTAACGGATCAATACGCACCAGCGGCATATCTGCTTTGGCAGCCAACCATTGATTAAGCCATGCTAGCGTCAATTTATTCTCAGAATTATTATTAAGCGCGTGACCATTTGGCAGCCCAAACTCGCTAATCGTAATCAGCGGATGCTGCGCCTTGTTACGGCGACTGGTAATGACAAGATTATAACCGCGCTGATCAATCACCCTATCTGCCAATAATTCATCTAGGCACCAACGCAAATCAATCACTATCGAATATTTTTGAACAGGCATGGTTGTCTTCTTTTAAAGGTTTATTCTTATGAGATTTAGAGCATTTAGTCGGCAGCGATGTTTACTTTCATTATACTGTGACAATATTCATTATCTGCAATTCACCTGATTCTAGCAATTTAAAACTGACATCAACCGATTTATAGCGCATAACAAATGACGACTCTGTCTCTGTACGTCGATAAGCAGGGCGCGGGTCTTGCGCTATCAAAGCTTTGATAGTATCAAAATCAGATATTACTAACTGCTTTTGAGTTTTATCAATGACTGCTTTAACGGATGAGTGCTTATTTTGCGCATTTTCTTCCGCTGCATTATCTGCACTTTGATTGGCGATAATTTGTCCAAATTGCTCATAAGCCGATTCGGTAATCGTCACGTCCAACAAATGCGGCGCCGAAGGCGCAAAACCGCTTTTTGCTTCAGGCAAGGCATCACTATAAGCCACATAAGGCTTGATATCGATGATGGGCGTCCCATCTATCATATCAGCACCGCTGATAATAAGTAACACTCGACCTTCTACCATCTCAATGCGCTCAAGCTTTACCACAGACAGTCCAAGCGCGGATGGTCGATACATACTGCGACTGGCAAATACGCCTATTTTTTGATTGCCACCCAAACGCGGCGGACGCACTTGCGGGCGAAAATTACTATCATTTTTGTCTTGCTGCTTATTATTGAGTGAATGCTTGTCTTTATCTAACTTGTCTTTATATAAATAGTTATGATGAAACTGCCAACTGATCCAAATATGACTAAAATCCTCCAGTCCGACAAATGCCGCTGGCGTGTCATACGGCGCGAGCATTTCAATCACACTAGTCATAGCCACCAAATTTGGCTGCCTCGGTGCGCCAAACTTTTGTGACAGCGGCGCACGGTGGTAACCGATAATGGGCGATATATGATAGTTAATAGCGGCGGAAGTCTGACAAGTCATAAATCAAGTTCCAAAAGTAAATAGCTGATAATACATGGCATGCGGCAATGATAGAAAATTACTCGCTAACGATATTCCATTTTATCATGGTACAGACAGGCAGCTAGGCGGATTTTTATTTTAAAGTTTGTTATGATGAGCGAGAAATTTATTGAGAATGGCTTGCATTCATAAAGGGCAGGTTTATAAAGTACAAGCAGCAAAGTTTACTTTTACGGGCAGCGCTGTTGTTTGCTAGAATCTGACGCCTTATAAAACCTGATAATAATGTTAAAATAACGGTTTTTTATCCGTGTCATTTGCTTATTAGCCTGAACTGATAATTGATAAGCGCTTAATCTTATTCACACTTTTTATTACTTTAAAAATTTTTGTTTACCACCATTTTTAATGGGCGAATACACATTACCACTTACTAACGAGGGCTTTATGTCAAAACTCCGCACCGAAACGGTCACTGAGGTTCATCACTGGAATGACTCTCTATTTAGCATCAAAACCACGCGCGACGATGGCTTACGCTTCCGTAATGGCGAGTTTGCGATGATTGGTATCGTTGTCGATGGTAGACCGCTATTGCGCGCTTACTCGATTGCCAGCCCCAACTACGAAGAGCATTTGGAGTTTTTCTCTATTAAAGTTCAAGACGGTCCGCTAACCTCGCGCTTGCAGCATATCAAAGTGGGCGATGAGTTATTGGTCAGCAAAAAACCAACGGGTACTTTGGTACTAGACGATTTATTACCGGGTAAGCATTTATATATGCTATCAACCGGCACGGGACTTGCACCCTTTTTAGCCTTATCACGCGATCCTGAAGTCTATGAGCGTTTTGACAAAATCATTTTGGTACACGGCGTGCGTCAGGTGAAGGATTTGGCTTATCGTGAAATGTTTGAAGAAGAGCTGCCAAACGATGAAATCTTTGGTGAAGAGTTCCGCGAGAAGTTTATCTACTACCCAACTGTTACACGCGAAGAGTTTAGAAATACTGGCCGTATCACTGATCTGATGAAATCAGGCAAATTCTTCGAAGATATTGGTCTACCGCCAATGAATAAAGACGATGACCGCGTACTTATCTGCGGTAGTATGCCATTTAATGCGGATATCTCTGCAATTTTAGACGACTTTGGTCTTACTGTTTCTCCACGTATGGGTGTGCAAGCGGATTATGCCGTTGAACGCGCCTTCGTTGGTTAAAAATAAAATTTTATCGTAAATAGTATAAATAATTCTTGACGGCTAAAAATAGCCTGCTATAATACGCAGCCTATACAGAGTTAACCCTGTAGCCCAATTCGATAATGTTTGCAGTATATAAACTTTATCACCTAACACGCCGGTGTGATGGAATTGGTAGACATGACGGATTCAAAATCCGTTGCCTTTAAAAGCGTGTCGGTTCAAGTCCGACCACCGGTACCATATACGAAACCCTCGTAATCTATCGATTACGAGGGTTTTTTATGGCTTACTGTTTAAAGTTAGTTGTCCTATCAAAAAAAGACCACGCTAATTGGCTTAGCGTGGTCTTATCTCAACTCCACAGCATACACCTACTCGGCTGCATCCAATAGCTTATTAACCGCTTCTGCCATGTCATCATCTATGATGTTATCTTCTATATAGTCCACGAGCTGATGAATAGTAGTCAGATCCATTTCTCGAATACCCAAACTTGCCAGTTGCTCATTAATAGACGCCAAGCTCTCAGTATCTTCAGGATTATCTAATAACTGCTCATCAAAGCTATCACTGACAAACCAATACATTTTCTCTAACACGCTCTCTCTTCTCGTCAAGGTAGAATAATTATCGCCATGGATAAACAAATTAAAATGATAAGGTATTTCCACCTCATTGATAAAAAAAGTACGCTTACACTCTAGGGTATAGGCTTGTACTTGTTTCTCTTCAGCGCCTTCTTCATCACTTATATCTTCTGCAATCTCTTCTTTTACCAAGCCTTCTAATATTTCATAACGCCCAACTTTGACTTTGTGATTATAAATAATACAAGCGTCCGCAATCGCATCAAAAATCACCGCACTGACATCTAAGGTATGGTCGTCGATATCATAAAAGGCTTTTAAAAAAGGTAAGAACTCTGTGAGCTTGTCTTCTGGCACTTCAGTCAGAAACTGCTGCTCGTAAATGGTAATCATATCTTCAGGTGAATAGGTATTGGCGGTATTGGTCTCATTTCTGCCCGTAGGTTGCAAGGGTATCAGGTTATATGGATTATTATGGGTCATGCAGGACTGCCTTTTTATTGAAGTAAGCGAAAATCTATGTCCTCTATTATCTCTTATTCAGCCACTTTTAGATATATGGTTTAGGCGTTCAAATTAACCAAAAAAAACCACTCTAAGTTGCTTAGAGTGGTTTTTATGCAACCAATACTATCTCAGTTTATTTTCAAAATGAATGTTCGCTAATTGGCCATTTGTACTTTTGGTTGCTTACGAATGCTAGAGCCATCTTTACAACTGATGGTGATACCTGTGAATCCAAACAGTATCGTAAGCAGCAGCGATAAATAACAGAAAAAGGCATAAGGCAAATATTCAAGTACCGGAACACCTAACGCTTGGCTGATAAATACCCCGCACACGCTCCACGGTACTAATGGATTGATAACCGTGCCCGCGTCTTCGATGGTACGCGATAGGTTTTTGGGGTGTAAATTCAAACGCTCAAAGGTCGGACGAAACGCAGTTCCTGATAATAAGATACTCAAATATTGCTCACCGATCAGCACGTTGATGCTTAAAGCCGCCATTGCCGCAGCAAAGATAGCACGTCCTGAGCTTGTCAGCATATTTCGAATACCTAACAATAACGCTGGTAAGATACCCAAAGCACGTAATAAACCGCCCAAACTTAACGCCAATATCACGATAGTCTGAGTAAAGAACATACTTTGCATACCGCCACGTGAGATCATACCCGCCACTTCACCCAGCTCTAAATTTTCGGCGGGCGTATAACCAGCAAATAGATAACCGCCGAGCTGCCCAATACTTGGCGTACTGTGCAGATAAGTAAGCACTAAAGCGGTCGCGATTGTACAAATGATGGTATAAATGGCATTGACTCGGCATAGTGCTAATACCACTAGCACGACAAATGGTAATACGGCATAACCATGGACTAAGCCGCTATCGACCAATTGTGATTGCAGTAAGGTCACTTGACCCAAATCACCCGTACCCGTCTGGCCAGAGAAATACCAAAATAGCCCCGCTGTGATGAGCCACGCCGGTACCGTGGTATACATCATATTACGGATATGCTCAAACAAATCAATGCCGACGACAGAAGAGGCAAGCGTACAAGTATCTGACAACGGCGACATTTTATCGGCAAAAAAAGCACCTGAAACCACCGCACCAGCAGCAATAGCAACGTTGGCATCAAAGGCATTACTCATACCAATAAAGGCCACACCAAGTGTCGCGGCTGTGGTCAAGCTACTGCCTAGAGCGACACCAATAATAGAGGTCAAAACAAAAGCCGAAATATAATAATACTGCGGTGAGATGAGATCAAAACCATAATACATAATGGTAGGAATAGCACCTGACATCATCAGCGCGGCGACCAGCAAACCAATAAAAAATAGTAAATAAATAGCACCAATACCACTGACAACGCCCGATGACATCTGCCCCTGCATCTTCTCAAAGCTTAGACCTTTATACATACCAAGGCCTAATAAAACAACGATTGCAAGCATCAATGACAGATGCGGTACCCAGCCAAAGCCGATCATGGTCACACCCATAATCGCGATGACAACGCTGGCAATAATAAAAGCTACCTTGGGAGATAACTCGGTAAGTACTTGTGGAGGCATAACACATCCTTATGGTGCCATCATATATATTCTGGCGTTAGGGTTGGTTTTGGGTGGGACAAGTTTAATGAGTTGCAAAGATTATTGCCAGTTTCATGACTTACCCAGTAGGCTATCGGTCTTGGCTGCCATGATAAAATCATTGCGATGCAGACCTTTAATGCTATGTGACCACCAAGTGACGGTGACCTTGCCCCACTCTACCAAAATACCCGGATGATGCCCTTCTGCTTCCGCAATGTCGGCAAGCTCATTGGCAAATGCCATCGCTGTGACAAAATTTTTGAATTTATACTGACGCTGTAATTGCTTAATGCCGTCGACTTCGATGAGCGACCAATCAGGAATTTGTTGTAATAGCTCGCGTGCTTCTGTGTCGTCGACGGTTGGAGCGCCGATACGGCAGGCTTCACAGCTGGCTTGTGATAATGTCGTCATGATAATATCCTTTTAAGTTAACTATTATTTTTTTAATACCGTTACGTCCGTGTTAATACTGTTTTTACAGCATCACTTTTACCACATCGTTATTTTAACGATGCTAAATTTTTTAATGTATTAAGAGTTTTTTGGTGCATAAGTTGGTTCAAACAAACCAAGTGCCATTGCTTGTTTGACCTTGCCCATGATGTCGCTATCGACGATATCGAACAGCGTATCTAAATCATCAATGACATAATAAATCGGCTGAATATGGTCAATGCGATAAGGCGTACGCAGCACAGCAAGCAAATCAAATGCGCGGTGTTCTGGCTGATTTTGAGGTTGCTGCTGATGGTTCGATTGGTGCAACGTATCGCTACCATTAAGCGCATAAACCGTTTCAGAAGGCGAGCTCAAGATACCGCCGCCATAGATACGGCGATTGTCAGGGTGACTACCTACCAAGCCAAACTCGATGGTAAACCAATAAAGCCGTGCCAAAAACCACCTTTCTTCTTTACTGGCATCAAGACCCAGCTTGCCATAGGTCTCATTAAAAGCGGCAAAAGCAGGATGGGTCAGCAGCGGACAATGGCCAACGATTTCATGAAAGATATCTGGCTCTTCGATATAGTCCATGTCTTCAAAGCGGCGGATAAAGGTCGCTACCGGAAAGCGTTTATTTGCTAAGAGTTTAAAAAACTTACCAAAGCTGATAAGCGCAGGAACGGCAGCGGTTTGCCAGCCGGTGGTGGCATGCAATATTTCGTCGATATCGTGGAGTTGCGGGATATGCGTCGATGGCAGATTTAGCTTTTCTAAGCCTTCTAGATAGGCTGAGCAAGCTCGATTGGGTATTTGCTTGGCTTGACGTGTAAGCAGCGCCTGCCACATGGCATTTTCATCGTCACTATAGTGAATATGACCCTGACTGTCTGGCTGATGCGAGAGGTAAGGTTGCTTCTCAGCCGTTAAATCGCTATGGCTAGCATCATCAGCGCCGAGAGCATTTGAAGACACACTCTTGGCACTGTGGGATTTTTGAATAGTATTGTTAGCTTGTAGGCGTTCCATGCCTGTGTTCCTTTTATTAGCGTTAGTACAGTCGCTTGTCGTCAGTAATTCTCAGGTATTTTTGATTTACCATCGCAAGCGGTACTTTGCTGATTAAGGACAAGACAAATTCCTTTTGCCCTGCCCATTTATTATACTTACCCCACTCTCAACTTATTTTTCTAAGGTATTGGTTTACTTATTTTTTAAAATTTCAGTTAAAACAATTAGAATTTTAAATTCTATAAAAATCAAAAGCCTACGATAAGTTGAGATTGGCGTTATACTTATAAACGTTTAAGCTAAAACTATGGCGTTTCAGTTTCTGGCTGACCAATCGCGCCGCGACGAACTTGGTCACGCTCGATGGATTCAAACAAGGCTTTAAAGTTACCTTCACCAAAGCCTTCTTCGTAATCGCCTTTACGCTGGATAAATTCGAAGAATACGGGGCTACCAAGGATGGTTTCAGAGAAAATCTGTAGCAATAAGCGTGGCGTACCGCCTTCTGTGGTACCGTCTAACAAGATGCCGCGCATTTGTAGTTCAGCGACATTCTCGCCGTGGTTTGGTAAGCGCTCATCCAACATTTGGTAATAGGTATCATTTGGCGCTGTCATCAGCGGAATACCCATGTCTCTTAATTTGTCGATGCTAGACAACAAATCATCACTCAATAGTGCGATATGCTGGATACCTTCGCCATTAAATTGCATCAAGTACTCTTCAATTTGCCCACCGCCCTGCTTTGATTCTTCGTTTAATGGAATACGAATTTTGCCATCAGGCGCGGTCATCGCTTTACTGGTCAGACCCGTATACTCACCAGTGATATCAAAATAACGGATTTCGCGGAAGTTAAAGATACGCTCGTAGAAATCGGCCCAGTATGCCATGCGACCACGGTAGACATTGTGCGTCAGATGATCGATAACCTTAAAGCCAAAGCCTTTTGGATGCTTGTCGACGCCCGGTAGGTATTCAAAATCGATATCATAAATAGAGTTACCATCGCCAAAGCGGTCAATGAGATAAATAAGCGAGCCGCCGATACCTTTAATCGCTGGCAAGCGCAGCTCCATCACCCCTGTTGGCACGTCTACTGGCTCAGCGCCATTCTCGATAGCTAGCTCATACGCTTGCTGCGCATTTTTTACCCGAAAGCCCATGCTACAAGCGCCGGCGCCATGCTCACCTAAGAAATAGCTGCCATGGCTTTTTGGCTCACGGTTTAAAATAAGGTTGATATCTCCTTGGCGAAACAAGGCGACATCTTTTGAGCGGTGATTGGCAATATGAGTAAAGCCAAGGTTGCGAAATAGCGTTTCGACAAGCTCAGGCTCAGGTGAGACAAACTCAACGAAATCAAATCCTTGCAAGCCCATTGGGTTATCAAATAAATCTGCCTTTAACTCTGACATTGTCATCATCCTTAATTTCAATTGGTGGTATACATCACTAAAAGTTAGCAAAAAATAAGTTTCATCA
The DNA here is from genome assembly GCF_001652315.1 of Psychrobacter sp. SHUES1. Lineage (NCBI taxonomy): Bacteria > Pseudomonadati > Pseudomonadota > Gammaproteobacteria > Moraxellales > Moraxellaceae > Psychrobacter > Psychrobacter sp. SHUES1. The sequence continues at coordinate 29,860 of NZ_LXWA01000044.1, forward strand.
ATCATTCCTATTGACGAGTGATTTATATTAGATTAGCTTGATTTATAAGACTAATCGTATTTTTTGATTTATTTATCAGGTGTGCTTATGAATATCAGTATTCGCCAATTGAGCGCTTTTATCAGTGTGGCTGACAATGGCAGTTTTACCCGCGCCAGCGAGCAGATGCATTTGACCCAATCTGCCGTCAGTGGTTTGATTAAAGAATTGGAGTCCAGCCTTGGTATCGTGCTATTTGACCGCACCACCCGCCAGCTGTCATTATCCGTCGTTGGTCATCATTTATTGCCGCAAGCGCGGCGTATTTTAAATGAGATGCAGCTATTTGAAAATGAAGCCAGTAGCTTGACAAGTTTGGCGCAAGGTCAAGTCAGACTTGCGGTGTCGCAATTTGCTGCCTCCTCCATGCCAGCCGTTATTGCTCAATTTGCTAAAGCATATCCAGATATCAGCGTGTCTTTACTTGATTGCTCAGCAGAAAATGTTTTAGAACATATTCAAAACATCGAGGTAGATTTGGGCGTCGGTACTGAGCGTGGTTTTACGGAGCCTGACGATGACATCAGCGCCGATTTGTTATATCAGCTGCCGTTTTGTGTGGTAATGCCAGATAACCATGCGCTGGCGCAAAAATCAGAAGTCATTTGGCAGGATTTAGTAGACACGCCGCTTATTACCTTGCAAGGGCCATTTATCGAGCAAGTCACCGCTGAGCTTGATGAGGAAATTGCCAGCCATATTCAGCAGGCGCGCTACAAAGTCAACTTTATGTCGACCGCCCTTGAGATGACCCGCCAAGGTTTTGGCATTACCTTGTGCTTGCCTTATATGCCAGAGGTGATAGATTGGGTAAGCGCCAATGGTTTGCAAATGCGTCCATTGGCACAGCCGGTTAAAATGCGCCGATTCTTTATTTATCAACGCTCGTCACGCGCTTTATCGCCCGCCAGCATTGCCTTTAAGCAATTTTTGCAAACTTACTTTGCCAGCCACTTTGATGATTTGCAGCGTGTTTAAGGGCAACTCAAGAACTTATTACTTCAATTTAGCAAAGGCTAAAATCTGTCCAAAAACTTGCTAATAAACAAAAAAACGCGTTAATTAATCAGTATCACTGAATCTAACGTTGAGTTAATCGCCAAACTGGTTTATGCTTTTTAACGCCTTAACTCATCTCCCTTGTAAGGAAAAAAAATGTTTGAACGTATCGATTATTATGCCGGTGACCCGATTTTAGGATTGATGGACAAATTTGCCGCTGACACCAATCCAGATAAAGTCAATTTGGGTGTTGGCGTTTATTATGATGAGGATGGCAAATTGCCTGTCCTTGAGTGTGTCAAAACGGCGGAACAGCGCATTGCTGATCCTATCTCTCCTCGTCCGTACTTGCCAATGGCAGGCTTACCCGGCCACCGTAAAGGTTGTCAGGAATTGCTATTTGGTAAAGACGCGCAAATCTTACAAGACGGTTTGGTAGCAACCATCGCCACTATCGGTGGTTCTGGCGCATTAAAAGTCGGCGCAGAGTTTATCCATGAATGGTTCCCACAATCTAAATGCTACGTCAGCGACCCAACGTGGGGCAATCACATTGCTATCTTTGAAGGCTCTGACGTCGAGGTCGGTAAATATCCGTACTACGATAAAGCAACCAGCAGTGTTAAGTTTGATGAAATGATTGCATTTTTTGAAACTTTGAATAAAAACGATGTTGTCTTGCTGCACCCTTGCTGCCATAACCCAACCGGTATGGATTTGACTCGTGAACAGTGGGATACCGCGCTGACTGTCATTAAAGCGCGTGAATTGATTCCATTTATGGACATCGCCTACCAAGGCTTTGGTAAAGACATGGACAGCGACGCTTACGCGATTCGTAAAGCAGTCGAGATGGGTCTACCCGTATTTGTCAGTAACTCATTCTCTAAAAACTTATCGCTATACGGTGAGCGTGTCGGCGGTCTATCGGTCGTGTGCCCAAGCACTGACGAAGCGGAGCGCGTCTTTGGTCAGCTAAATGCAACCGTGCGTCGCATCTACTCAAGCCCACCATCACATGGCGGCCGCGTGGTCGATATCGTCATGAACGACGAAGCGCTACATGAGCAATGGGTTGGCGAAGTTTATGCCATGCGTGACCGTATCAAAGCCATGCGCTTAAAGCTAAAATCAGTATTGGAAGAAAAAGTCCCCGGCCGTGACTTCGATTATTTAACTGAGCAAAACGGTATGTTTAGCTTTACCGGTCTGACGCCTGAACAAGTTGAAAAACTCCAAAGCAAATATGGTATCTACATGGTTTCGAACTCACGTATGTGTGTGGCGGGCTTAAACAGCAGTAATATCGACTATGTTGCCAATGCCATGGTTGATGTTTTAAAAGACTAACTCTCTAGCGTAATTTTAGAAAAACTATGTGATTAAAAAGGCTGAGTCATGACTCAACCTTTTTTTTATGTCTGCTACTTTCTAAAAAAATGTATAAAAAACACTGCACAAAAAACCTTGCAATCTATTTGGCTATAAATTACATTATACGTAAGTAGTTAATTATAACGTAATTCAATACACGCTTTAGCAAGGAGCTTCCCATGTCAACGATTGACAAAAACCTCACCTCATTTATCGATATTGCCGCCGATTCCGACTTCTCTATTCACAACTTGCCTTATGGTATTTTTAGTGATGCTAAAGACGCTACTGGTAACAACAACCGTCGCGCAGGTGTTGCTATTGGTGAGCAGGTATTAGACTTATCAATACTCGAAGCAGAAGGTTTATTAAGTTTGGCAGGCGGCCCCTATTTTGATCAGCCAACCCTAAACGCCTTTATTGATTCTGGTCGCGGCAACTGGACCAAGGCGCGCAGCACCATTCAAACCTTATTGTCTGCTGATAGTGACACACTGCGCGACAACAAAGACTTGCAGGCAAAAGCGCTGTTTAAGCAAGCAGACGTCACCATGCATCTGCCTGTTCACGTACCAGGTTTTACCGATTTTTACTCATCTAAAGAACACGCGACCAACGTCGGCACTATGTTCCGTGACCCAAAGAACGCTCTACTAGCTAACTGGACTGAAATGCCCGTCGGTTATAATGGCCGCGCCAGTACCGTCATCGTTAGTGGTACGGATGTAATACGCCCATCGGGCCAGCTGAAACCCAATCCTGACGAACGTCCTATTTTCTCACCTTGTAAGCGCCTTGATTTTGAGCTTGAAACCGCCTTTGTCGTCGGTAAAGGTAATAACATCGGCCAACCGATTGCGGTAGATGAGGCTAATGATCACATTTTTGGCATGGTGCTACTCAACGATTGGTCAGCTCGCGACATTCAAAAATGGGAATACGTACCTTTAGGCCCCTTTAATGCCAAGACCTTTGCCTCTGAAGTATCACCTTGGATTGTGACCATGGATGCGTTAGCGCCGTTTAAGACTGCATGCCCAACGCAAGAACCAAAACCACTGGCTTATCTCAATGAAAAAGACAGTAACAATAGCTTTGACATCAATTTATCAGTCGAGCTGTTGCCTGAGAATAGCGATGAAGCAACCGTTGTTTGTGAAACCAACTTTAAATATATGTATTGGTCCATGGCGCAGCAGCTCACCCACCACACCATCACCGGCTGTAAAGTAGAAGTTGGTGACATGATGGGCTCAGGGACGATTTCGGGACCGACGCCAGACTCTTATGGCTCAATGTTAGAGATTGCTTGGAATGCCACCAAACCCGTCACTTTAAAAGGCGGCGAAACGCGCAGCTTTATCGAAGATGGCGATACCGTGATTATGAAAGGTTATAGCGAAAAAGACGGCATTCGTGTTGGCTTTGGTGAGGTACGCGGCAAGGTCTTGCCGGCGCTTAGCTTTGATTTTGACAAATAAGTCTATTTCATAAAGTAATTACAAATCAGACAAGCGTAAAAAAATTACTTAGGCTGTTAGACAATTATCACTACTTAGTTTAGCGAAATGCTGACAGCCAATTAAGTTGGACGCTTTATCAAAAGGAGTTTGATATGAGTTTTAAAATTGAAAAAATCCATCACGTGGCCTATCGCTGCAAGGATGCTAAAGAAACCGTTGAATGGTATAAAAAATATCTCAATATGGATTTTATCTTAGCATTCGCTGAGGACCATGTCCCCTCGACCAAAGCCTTTGACCCTTATATGCATGTGTTTTTAGATGCCGGTAATGGCAATGTCTTGGCGTTTTTTGAAGTGCCCAATCAACCTGAAATGGGTTTTGACCCCAATACGCCAAACTGGGTGCAACACTTAGCCATGAAGGTAAAAGACCGCGATGCGTTAATGGCGGCAAAAAAGCATTTAGAAGAAAATGGCATCGACGTAGTCGGCGTGACCAATCACGGTATTTTTCATTCTATCTATTTCTTTGATCCTAATGGCCATCGTATGGAACTTACCTACGATGATAGTACCTCAGAAGAAAAAGTCTCGATGATTACGGAAGAGATGAAACACGAGATGCTAGATGAATGGTCGCGCACCAAACGTGCGCCCGTTCATACGCAGTTTTTACATGCAGAAGAACTCGCTGAAGCAAGAGAAGTCGCACCCGTTGGTGAGTAACAGCGTCAATTTATGCAATAGTTAAAACTTATTTTATTCAGTAGTTAAGTTAAATAGTAAGTTTTGACTAAGCTATTTGATAGCGTCGCGCAATGGCTAGTATTTGCTCGACCACGTTATGTTGCTCACTCATCGGTAACTGCTCGGTGGTACCAATGATAGTAATGGCATATTCTAATGGCAAGCTTTCAGCAGATGGTTTGTCATTAGCAGATAGTTGATTGTTGCTAAGCGGCTGATTAGTGGTCGAGGTATTGCTTTCTAGTGGCGGCACAAGCACTGGAATGGTAATGGCATTAATCCCCATTAACATATCGCCGGTAACTGTGGCATAGCCTTGGGTAAGAATTTTGGCGCGCAACTGGTTAAAATTCTGCCATCGCTCTGCGATAATGTCTTTATCATTTGTCTGCCATTCAGCGATAACCAATGGCTTAATAATCGTTTCTGGCTGATAACTGGCAAACAGCTGCCCTGTTGCCGACGTCGTTAGCGGCATACGTGAACCGATACGAGTAATGATACTAATCGGGCTATCAGGCTCAACCGATTGAATGATAATCGGACCTTCGCTGAACCATTTGGCGATTTGAACCGCACAGTTTACCGTGCCTTTAATCTCTGTTGCCACATGCGTCAGGCGCTCTAATAGGTTGTGTTGATTGAAGTCCGCATGCCCAAGCGAATTTCCTCGAGCGCCAAGCCCATAACGCCCATCACTGAGCTTACGTGCATAATTTTTACGAATAAGACTGACCAAGTAGCGATGACACTTTGCTGGATGCATCTGTACAGCTTGAGCGACGTCCTTTAACATCATAGGCTTATTTTGATCGATAAGAACATCTAACACCGACAATCCAACCTCAAGTGACTGCACGCCACCTTGGTTTTTATTGGTAGTAGGATTGTCTGGCAGGTTTTCAGATACGGGCATGTTTTGCTCAATTAATTATTTACTTTATCAATAATTATACCCATTTATATACCCAACAAGACAACATAATAAAAGGAATAAATAATGATGACATTTTATGGCTATTTTCGCAGTAGCACGTCTTACCGTACGCGTATCGCGATGAACCTAAAAGGCTTAGATTATGATTATATTGCGATTAATTTGGCGCAAGATGAACAATTAAAAAACGAATTTTTATCGCTTAATCCACAAGGATTGGTGCCTGTTTTACAAGCCGATGATTTGCTGTTATTTCAAAGTCCCGCTATCTTAGAATGGTTAGAAGAGGTTTATCCTAAAAATCCATTATTGCCTAAAGACGCTGCGGGGCGTATGCAAGTACGGGCGTTAAGCGCAATGATTGGCTGTGATATCCATCCGCTTAATAACCGCCGTGTTTTACAATATCTACGCAATGAGCTGTCGGTAGATGAAGCTGAGGTCATAAAATGGTGTAATCGCTGGATAAATGAGGGTTTTGCTGCGTTAGAAAAACGCTTGGCTCAAGATAACAGTCGTGATAATAGCCGCAGGAAATTTTGCTACGGCGACAGCCCGACCTTTGCAGATTGTTATTTAGTCCCGCAAGTTTCTTCGGCGCGGCGCTTTGAAGTGGACTTAAATCCTTACCCAAATATTGTCCAAATTGACGCCCATTGCCGCACGCTAAAAGCCTTTTCTGACGCCGACCCTATGCAGCAACCTGATGCACCAAATGCTTAGCCTTAGAGAAATAACCTCTAAAAAAGGACTACCCTTAATTTAGAGGTTATTAAATAGGGATAGCTTTCTATTTATATCACTGCTCAAATTTTCATCTCTTTTTGCGTGACCGCCACTATCTTAATAGGTACCGCACATAGCCATGACATGCCGCCACTACAATAAAAGCAGCCATTTTTAAATGACACGATATAGGCGGTAAAATCATTACCACATTGATCCTTTATCGCCTCCTCATCACTTTCATCATCGACCGCACACCATACTCGCTTATTACCTCGTTTAAGTAGCGCGCGGGTTAAATCGCTCCCTTTTAGCTCATTATTCATACCAAACTCCTTGGCTATCTTGCTTTAACATTACTCAATCCATAAGAATGATACTAGCCCTAACACCTTTCTATTTTAACCCCACTCTCAACTTGAAATAAGCAAATCAAACTGAAGAGGCGGATTACCAAGTTTTTTGTTGAGTACAAAGCACAGATTGTGTGAAAGAATCTTACGAATCAATCGATGAGACAAATGCCATAAATCTCTTGCTCTCACCCTTTGTATATTAAATCGTTCTGATAGCTGACCAATGACTGTTTCAACGATACGGCGGACTTTCATCAGCCGCCTTACCACAGGTTTGGGTCTATCCTCTTTCATGTTGGCTCTGAGTGGCGTTTGTAA
>NZ_LXWA01000045.1:0-36570 GCF_001652315.1 Psychrobacter sp. SHUES1
TTCGAAAGACCTGCTGCTTCTCAAAGAAGTTTGATAACCACTTTAAGGTGTTTGATTTGGTATTCTTCTATGTCAATTATGGCTATGTCTGATGCCAGCATACTTTTTAGAACACCACCAAATAATGATTAAGGAAGAATATTAATGACCGATAAAATACATGATTTAGGCGCAGGATTTTGGAATATTCGCGGTACGTTTCGCATAGGCGGCGTCCTTAATATAGGTACTCAATGCTCACTGATTAAGTTAGATTCAGGGCGTTTTGTCTTTTTAGATAGCTATGAGCTTACCGGCGACGTACGCGATGAGGTAATGGCCTTAACCAATAATGGGCAAGATGTTGAAGCTGTGCTCAACGTCCATCCTTTTCATACGATTCACTGCGCGCAGATGGCAAAAGATTTCCCGCAAGCGACTTTTTATGGCAGTCGCCGTCATCATAAAAAAATCCCTGAGGTGCAATGGGCAGACGATTTGGTCGAAAGCGAGGCCGTCGCCAAGCGTTATCCTGAGCTAAAGTTTTCTATGTCAGAAGGCATTCACTATATCTCACCCAATGAGATGATTCATGCAGGGTCGCTGTTGGCCTTTCATCCTGCCAGTAAAAGCCTACACGTCGATGACACCTTTATGAGTCCGCCAACCAAACTCCTAGAAGCGGTGTTGCCTGAGCTGTTATTGCACCCAACCACCAAAAAAGCGCTCAAAGATGAGCCTGATGCTGGCAAGCAATACTGCGATTGGGCGACCAATCTTGCCCACGAATGGCGTGAGGTACGAAACTTTTGCGCCGCGCATTCTTATTTGGTTAAGTTTAAGGAAGGCGAGTTTGAAAACGCTTTATTAAAAGCCATTGATAAAGCGCGTCCGAAGCTTGAAAACGCTTAGATGATTAGACGATTAGTTGCTTAAGTTGAATGAATTAGAAATTGATAATAAAAAAGCTGCCTCGCTATGATGGACGAGGCAGCTTTTTTATTTTTGAGTGTCTATATCAGCTTTATTTTTTAGATGAGCGTTATTTTACCAGACTATTTAAGCTATTGAGGTTATTTCTATAAAACAATAGCTCAGCCAATTCTGACTCATTACTGATAACATCCGCCAAGGTATAACGCTCAAGAACGTTGATAAAAGCAGTCAGCGCTTCAAAAAATACCTGCTTTAACTGACAAACAGGGCTGATGATACAGCCTGATTTGACCACCGCACTGGCCTCTTCATCGATAAGCGTCAAAGCCAAATCTTTAGCAACCCCGCTGTCGTCATTAATAACCGGACTATTCACCGTGCTATTAGTATTAACATCGGGTTTGGCAGTTACTAGTAAATCAGTCGAAAAACATTCAACCAAATTAAAGTCTGGCTCAATTTGCTTAATCAATACGCCCAAATTGATATCCTTTGGCCGACAAGCCAAGCGAATACCGCCATTTTTACCGCGTACGCTGTCGATATAACCAAGCTGCCCCAGTTGGTGAATAATCTTGGTTAAATGACTTTTAGAGATATTGTAGCTGTTGGCAATGTCACTAATGTTTGCCAATAGATGCGGCTCAGGCTTAATCGCCAAATATATTAATGAGCGCAGCGCATAATCACTATAGTTGGTCAGTCGCATTTTTTGCGCTCCCCTGTTTGAGATGAATATTAACTTGACGTTGTAAAATAACGTTGATCACGTCAAAACCTTATTAACCAAATAAGCCATCTGGCCGTTGGCGTGCCAGCATCGGTAAATAACTGATGCAAAATAGTGCAAAACAAGCAATCCAAGCACCTTGCGCCGTCATAATCCATAATAAGTAATGGCTCATATCGACCAATGGTAAAAATACTCGACTGACAAACGTCAGCACCATCAGTGCAAACATAAGATTGACGATTTTGGGCGGTTGATGGATACTGCGACCTGTATGACCGAGCGATACCCGCGCCATCATTGCTACTGTCATCATACCCACGCCAGAGATGGATAATCCATGGACGGCGATACTGTGGCTGTAACCGAGCCATGGCTGTAGTGCGTATAACACAAAACTCAGACACATGCCTAAAAACGCGATATATAACGACCATAAGAGTGGTTTTTGCCAAATGCCGCGATGATACCAGCCCGCTAAGCGCACGATATTGACCACCGCGACCCCAAGGGCACTGATGGTCAGCAAGTATTTATTGGGGTAAAATAAATCAACGAGGAAAAAAACAAAGAAAAACAGTAAACTTGCGATATCTTGTGCTTTATTATTACGTACTGTGACTTCTTCTTTTTCGCCTTTAGCGTTTGGAATACTTAAACCACGCTCGATAAAGAACGGCACCACGCGACGACCGATGGTCAACACTAGGCCGATAATCAAGTAAAAACCTAAATAGATACCTAACTTGGTCAAGTTCATATTGGCGCTGATAATGCCCCAATAGCATAGCGCATTACCGAGTGTTAGAAGCGTAAGCTTGGCTAAAATACCCATCTGCTTATATTGCTTCACTTGTAGCACTGCCCGAGAAATCACAAATGCCATCCAGCCGACAAACAATAAATCAAATATCGCCGCGGCATATAGTAAGGCTGCCCCGCTACCAGCAACCGTGATACCGAGGCCGAAAGCTACCCAGCCCAAGCGTGCCAGCAACCAACACATAAAGATACCGAGCAGCTTATAACCATGTGGCATCATCACACCCGTCCAGGTTTTCACTGCGGTCAATAAGAAACCTGCCACGACTGCCAGCGCATAGCCATAAATCATTTCATGGCCATGCCAATACAGCGGATTTAGCGTTTGCGCATCGATATCCGTGTGTCCGGTAAACACAAACGCCCATAGAGTCATTGTGATAATGGCAAACAAAGCCGCGGCACTAAAAAATATCCGAAAGCTCAGGTTGAGAATAGGATGCGGCGAGCTTGGCGGTTTGGTAGGTAAATTGATTGATTGCATAACAGACTTCTTATAGTCAAAGTTAGAAGGTGTGCCTTAAAGATATATTTTAAATGAATGTTATACATAATACAACTGAAACTATATGACTGCTACGATGAATTAACGCACTTATTATATACAGCTTTGATTTATATAAAGCGCTACACTAGATAACTTATATTATATTAATCTATATTCTATCACTTGTATGAAGAAACTGATATTAAAGAGCTGGTATTAAAGAGCTGCTACCAAATAAGTTATTGCAAATAAGTCAATGAAAACAACTGGCATTGGCTGATTTATGGCAGTATGAAATCGAATTTTAAACACTAAAATTTATAAATTAAGCGCTATAAACCAAACGTTAAAGCTGCCCATACCTTGATATTTGCTTTCATTATTACCATCATAAATAGTGACCACGGCTAATTTGACTACATAAATGGTCCACCTTGAGGAGAATGTCATGACAGAAGCACATGCACCAATTGAAAAACGTAAAATTGTTAATCGTTTTTTAACCTTACTGACCGAACAACAACCACAAATGTATTATGCCACGACATCAGAGGTCGCGCGCAGTATCCATACCATGATTAGAGAGCACACCAATCGCTTGACGGTAGAAGAGCAAGCCCTGACCCGCCGTATGTCTATTGAAGAAATCGAAGCGTTATTGGGTTTTCATACTAAGCAACATTAGAATAATCAACTTTTAGAGTAACGACATCATTAGTAAGAAAAAAGACCACCATCAAGGCGGTCTTTTCTATGTCGAGCGTTTAATTTATCTACCATGCCTAATTAGAATGGATACTCGCGTGGCTCATGTTGTACGGAAATCCAATGTAAAGTGGTAAATTCTTCTAATATCCATTCACCATTAAAGCGTCCGATACCAGAGTTTTTCTCGCCACCGAACGGCGCATTACTTTCATCATTGACCGAGATATCGTTGATATGGGTCATGCCCGCTTTGATACCGCGCGCAAAACGCAAACCTTTTTCCATATCTTGGGTAAAGACCGCACTCGATAGACCATACATAGAATCATTGGCAATCGACAGCGCATCATCTTCATCCTTGGCACGAATGATACCAACCACAGGGCCAAAAACTTCGTTACAGGATAAGTCCATCTCACGCGTCACTTCACTAAAGATATGCGGCGGCACTACCTGACTTTTAATCTCACCACTTAATAGCATCTTAGCGCCCTCTTCCTGCGCTTTAGCGATTTTTTCTTGCAGCGATTCGACTTGTTTTTTATTGATGATAGGGCCAACTGCGGTGTCTTCTTTGCTAGGATCACCCACGTTTAGGGTTTTTACATGCGCTAAGAAACGCTCAACGAAATCATCATAAATCTCGTCTTCGACAATGATGCGATTAATCGCAATACAGATTTGTCCTTGATGCAGGAATTTACCGAAAGCCGCTGCTTTTACCGCTTGTTCGATGTCGGCATCTTTTAGCACCACAAATGGGCTATTACCACCAAGCTCAAGCGCCACTTGCTTGATATAATCGCCGCCGTTGGCAAGCTCGCCGATACGTTTACCGACTGAGGTTGAACCGGTAAATGACACCAAGCTTGGAATATCGTGAGTAACAATCGCATCGCCAATCTCGCTACCCGCGCCAACGACCACGCTCAGCAAGCCTTTTGGCAGACCCGCTTCTTCAAATATTTTTGCCAATAGCAGACCCCCAGTAATCGGCGTATCACTGGCAGGCTTGAGTACCACAGCATTACCCAAGGCTAACGCAGGCGCGATAGAACGCTGGGTTAAATGTAAAGGGAAGTTCCATGGGCTAATCACGGCAATCACGCCCATCGGCTCACGATAAATAAAATTCTCTTTACCCGGCGTATTAGAAGGGCGAATTTCACCATGCACGCGGTTTGGGAAACTGGCAGCTTCAAGCGTAATCGCACGGGCACTACCGAACTCGACCATGGCTTTGATACGGGTACTGCCCGACTCTTTAATTAACCAATTAACGATTTCTTCTTGACGCTCATCGAAGATATTGACGACTTTATATAATACCGCTGCACGCTGGGCTGGCGTTTGCTTCGCCCACTCTGCCTGTGCTTTGGTTGCTGCCTGAAAAGCTTCATCAAGCTGTTTATCGGTTGCCTGCTGAATCTCTACCAAGGTTTCGCCATTAAAAGGGTTGGTATCGGTATTGACGCTATCGTCTTGACCTTTTTGCCACGTACCGGCGATATATTGCAAATGAAAATCGCTATAGGCGCTTTGTTGAGTATTCTTAGTATCGGTTGACATAATTATCCTTATTTATTTTAAGTTTGTTTTTAAGAGCCATTCAATTAAAAGTATTTTCTAGATAGAAACTTATATAAAACTCTAGGTTGTATAAGTTGTGTCGGTTGTATCACTTTATAAACAGTCGGCATAACTATTGTGCAAAAAAACTTGCTACTGAGCGTTAATAAAAGGTTTCATTAATAAAAGGTTTCATTAATAAATTGCGTTAATAAATAAAAGCCTTCTTACCAAACGTAACTTGCTAGACGACTGGTCTAATGCTAACATAGTAAGCACAAAAACAAGAATAATTTATCATTATGTATTGTTGAGAAAACGTAACGCTTAAAACTAGTATTAAAGAAGCGCTCTCAACCCTAGTTTCTATTTAACTGATTTCCATTCGATTACATAACCAAATAATACCCTAAGGAGAACATCCTCTTCATGTCCGATATTACCACTCCTATTCCATCCGATACTAAGGCGCATCTATTAGCAGTAGGTTATAAGCTCATCGCGCAAAAAGGCTTTACCGCTGTCGGTATCAAACAAATACTCGATACTGCTGGTGTACCTAAAGGCTCGTTTTATCATTATTTTGCCTCAAAAGAAGCCTTTGGCGAAGCCATTATCGAGCATTATTTTGCTAACTATAAAAAGCGCTTAGAGTCGATTGCAGCTGAAGATATTAGCGCGCAACAAAAGATTTATAACTATTTTCAAAACTGGTATGACACCCAGCAAAACGGCTGCGACCATGAAAAATGCTTGGTGGTTAAGCTCAGCGCTGAAGTGGCTGATATCTCAGAAACCATGCGTAAAGCCTTGTATGCAGGTTATCAGCAAACTATCAACTGGATTGCTGAGCAAATAAAAGCCGGCTGGGCAGATGGCACAATCCCTCACCCTGATAATATCGCCGCTGAGAGTATGGCTAAACGTTGGTACTTTGCTTGGTTAGGCGCCAGTCTCATCGCTAAAATCAGTCAAACCGATACACCATTGGCAGAAGTTTGGCTGATGACCACCTCGCAACTTGGTCGCTAAATATTATTCAGGATTTCCATGAGTAACCATTTAGACCGCTAACTGATAAAAGATGATTTTCAGTTATACGATAGTTTTGTAAAATTCATAATAAAATACTAGACGACCGGTCTAATTGATGTAAAATACGCTCAAACAGCAAAAGTTACTACGATCTATATTTTGCGCTCACAACCTACATACTTATTAAAACTCACCTTACAACTTCTCATTAGCAACTAGGAATTTTATGAATAACTTTCAATACTACAATCCCGTTCGCATCGTCTTTGGCGAAGGTCAAATCAAAAAATTGTCAGAACTGGTGCCAACCGATGCACGCGTATTAATCACTTACGGCGGTGGTTCAGCGCAGCGTACTGGTACCTTAGATGAAGTAAAAAATGCACTCGCTGCTAACGGCAACCGTGAAGTATTTGAGTTTGGCGGTATTGAAGCCAATCCAGAATTTACCACGCTGCTAAAAGCTGCTGATATGGTCAATAAACATAATATTGATTTCTTATTAGCAGTGGGCGGCGGTTCAGTTATCGATGGTAGTAAGTTTGTCGCCCTTGTGTCTTCATTAACTGAAGAAGGCAGCACAGATGGGACGGTTTCTCGTGAAAAAGCATGGGACGCATTGACCAGTTATTGCAAAAACATCGATTCAGCGATTGATTTAGGCGCAGTATTGACCATTCCAGCGACTGGTTCTGAGATGAACTCTGGCGGCGTGATTAACTATAGCGAACGCCAAGCAAAACTACCCTTTGGCAACCCGCTTACCTTCCCTAAATTCTCAATTTTGGACCCTACCAAAACGTTAACCTTACCTGAACGCCAAGTGATGAACGGTGTCGCTGATGCTTTTGTTCACGTTATGGAGCAGTACCTTACCTATCCTATTAATGCCAAAGTGCAAGATGCCTTTTCTGAGAGCTTATTAAAAATTCTTGTCGAAGAAGGTAAAGCGGTCAAGGCCGACCCAGAGAATTTAGAAACGCGTAAAAACATCATGTGGACGGCAACCATGGCATTAAATGGCCTGATTGGCACGGGCGTGCCACAAGATTGGACGACGCATATGATTGGTCATGAATTGACCTCACTCCACGCGATTGACCATGCTCGTACGCTCACGATTGTACTGCCGTCAGTCATGCGTGAGCTTAAAGATAGTAAAAAAGACAAATTGCTCCAATATGCGCGTAACGTTTGGAACATTACAGATACAGATTTAGACGACGATACCGTCATCGAAACTGCTATTGTGCATACTGAGAACTTCTTCCGCGAGCTTGGACTGCCAGTGAGCTTAGAAGACGCAGAGTTAGATAAGTCGGCGATTGACCCTATCATTAAGCAACTTGAAGCACACAAAATGGTGAAATTGGGCGAACATGGTAAAAATGATTTAGACGTATCACGCCGCATCTTAGAGCGCGCCGTGACGAGCAAAGCCTAATCATTTAAAGTCTTAACATCGTAACTTGCTATTTTCACGATAATCGGTAGCCATCCACCTTGTTATGGCTACTGACTTTAAGAATTTTAAAACGTTAAAAAACCAATAATGACAACCAACAACTAGAATAAGGAGCTTTAACATGAGCTTTAATGAACAACAAAACCAACAACAAAACCGTCAAATCAAACTTGCCAGCCGCCCGAATGGCGCCCCAACCAAAGACAATTTTGAGCTGACCACCAGCGACATCCCAACGCCTAACGACAAGCAAATGCTACTGCGCACGGTCTACATGTCGCTTGATCCCTACATGCGTGGACGTATGAGCGCGTCAAAAAGCTATGCTGACCCACTAGAAGTCGGCGATGTGATGCTTGGCGGTACGGTCGCCCAAGTGGTCGAATCTAATATCGATAAATTTGCCGTTGGTGATTTGGTGGTATCAAATTCAGGCTGGCAGGATTATAGCGTCAGTGATGGTGAAGGCGTGCTAAAACTTGATAAGAATATGTCCAACCCATCTTATGGTTTGGGTGTCCTTGGTATGCCAGGCTTTACCGGCTATATGGGTTTGACCGATATCGGTAAACCAAAACAAGGCGAAACCTTAGTCGTCGCAGCAGCAACTGGTCCTGTGGGCGCAACCGTCGGACAAGTCGGTAAGCATTTAGGCTTACGTACCGTTGGTGTGGCAGGCGGTGCGGAAAAATGCGCTTATGCGGTCGAAGAGCTGGGCTTTGATATTTGTATTGACCATAAAGCCGACGACTTTGCCGAACAGCTGAAAAACGCTTGCCCAGATGGTATCGACATCTATTATGAAAACGTTGGTGGTAAAGTACTCGATGGTGTATTGCCATTACTAAATGCCCATGCGCGTATCCCAGTGTGCGGCCTAGTGTCACAATATAATGCGACTGAACTTCCTGATGGCAAAGACCGTCTCGGTATGCTGATGGGTCTTATCCTGAGCCAACGTCTGACTATCAAAGGTTTTATTATCTTTGAAGAGTACGGCGATCATTTCCCAGAGTTCTTAAAAACCATGGGTGAATGGGTTGAATCGGGTAAAGTTAAAACCAAAGAGCATATCGTCGATGGCTTAGCACAAGCGCCGCAAGCTTTCTTTGACATGTTAGACGGTAAGAACTTCGGTAAAACCGTGGTTAAAGTTGCCGACGTTCAGTAATGGTTATTTTAAATAGCGCAACGCTAAGAGCAACAGAATCTCTCAGCAATACTTAACGATGAATACCAACAAGCGTCAATACCAATATCAATAATAAATAAGGACAATTATGAATATTTTAATGGTACTAACCTCACACGATAAATTAGGCGATACTGGCAAAAAGACGGGGTTTTGGCTCGAAGAATTTGCCGCCCCTTACTATGCTTTTTTAGATGCTGGCGTCAATATTACCTTAGCCTCTCCTGCTGGCGGTCAACCACCACTCGATCCGAGTAGCGATACGGAAGACGCGCAAACCAAAGACACCAAACGCTTTAAAGAAGACAAAGAGGCGCAAGAGCGTCTTGCCAATACCAAAAAGCTTGCCGACATAAAAGCCGAAGACTTCGATTCTGTCTTTTATCCGGGCGGTCATGGTCCATTATGGGATTTGGCAGTCGATAAAAATTCTATCGATTTAATTGAAAGCTTTGTTAAGCAAGACAAGCCGATTGCTTTTGTTTGTCACGCTCCTGCAGCGCTGAAAAACGTCAAAATCGACGGTGAGTATTTGGTCAAAGGTAAAAAAGTTACTGGTTTTACCAATACCGAAGAAGAAGGCGTACAGCTCACTGACGTCGTACCTTTCTTATTGGAAGACGTTTTAAAAGCCAATGGCGGTGACTATCAAAAAGGCGCAGATTGGGAATCTTATGTCGTCGAAGACGGTCTATTGATTACCGGCCAAAACCCAGCCTCATCAGAAGAAGCTGCCAAACGCTTACTGGCTAAACTGAACGCTTAATATAAAATACCGCAACAAGGCTGACATCATGATTCGCTTACATCATCTTAATCAATCACGCTCACTACGTACGCTATGGCTACTAGAAGAATTGGGGCAACCTTATGAAATCATTAGCCATCAGCGCGATGCCAACACGCATCTAGCACCTGGTAGCCTAAAAGCAATTCATCCACTCGGTAAATCTCCGGTTATTGAGATGGATGGCGAGCTTTATGCCGAATCTGGGGCGATTACTGAGCTATTGATTGAGCGTTTTGCGCCAGAGCAATTACGCCCTGCGACCGACAGCACTGATTATGGTCATTACTTGCAGTGGATTCACTTTGCCGAAAGCTCGCTGATGTTGCCGTTATTGCTTGAGCTGTTTACCACTAAAGCAGGCGTTGGCGACAATGCGTTTTTAACCGGTTATATCGCTCAAGAAAAGCACAAACTCCTGAGCTATTTAGATGATGAGTTGAAAGACAAAACATTTATCGTCGGCAACAAACTCAGTGGCGCTGACTTTATGCTGTCATTTGATTTAATCATGCTCGCTAAACGCGGTACGTTAGAAGACTACACCCATATCAAACAGTATGCTTTGCAACTGACGAGCATTGATAGCTACCAACGCGCCATGCGTTTGGAAGCCAACTATGATGACTCTATTAAGCGTTAAGTAAGACATTTTAATGGTTTAATATGAAAAAACAGCTCTTTATGAGCTGTTTTTTTTATGGCTAAGTTGATAAGGGCTTTAAAGGCAAAACTTTTGCTCAAGCCAGCTATTCATAAAGACACTATCAGGATCATACTCGCGGCGTATCTCCAAAAAACGATTGAGCTTAGAATATAAGCTTTGCAGCTCTATACGGCTCAATTTATTCACTTTACCCCAATGCGGGCGACCCTGCCATTTTTTCATATACTCGTATAGCCATTTAAACAACGGCTCACAGTCCATACCTTTATAGACGTGGAACGATAATACCGCGCAATCCTCTCCCTGCGTAGGACTGAGCATGCCCGTCTCGCCTTTATGTGTGCGCACCTCAATAGGAAAGTGCGAGCCTTTATTGTCGTTTAATAAAATATGATTGACCTCTGAGATACATTCATCAAAATCAGATAACTTGATAAAATACTCAGATTCATTAAATTTGACGCCGCGCGGTGTCGGAAACACCTCGTAGCTGTAACCTTCACGCTTGGTATTAGGAATAGAGCTTGCTGATATTTCACTGACCTTTTTGGTCAGCGACGGCTTCATACGAGCCAGCTCGCACAGCACATAAAAAGCACCATTTAAAGTGACCACACTGTCGAAATGATCTTTGAGTTTTTGCGTGCCCGTCATCGCTTTCGGTGCTATCACTGACAGCGTCTTTTGCTGAATCTTATTGGTACCGGGAAACAAAAACCATTCCATATGCCGATGGCTGTACGCGGTTTCATGAAAACGCGCCAAGCCTTCTTCAAAATATAAGACTTCGTTGGACTCTTTAAGTCCGTAGATATCGACCACTTTAAGCGTTAATTTGGTAAAAATACCAAGCATACCCAGGCTGGCATGTAAGGCATTACCCAGCTCATCGGTTTTCGGGTCGCCGCGATGATGGGTGTGCAGTTCACCTTTACCATCGACCCACTCCCAGGTTACCACTTGATTGGCAATCGAGCCTAAAGTAATCCCTGTGCCATGAGTTGCGGTACTGGCAGCACCAGCAATGGTCTGTGCTTGTACATCGCCCATATTTTCTAATGCCAAACCATACTCTTTGAGCGCTGCGCCAATTTCATATAAGTAAGTACCAGCGTGTAAAGTGGCAAGCTTCGCCTCTTTATCGACTGAGATAAGACCGCGCATATTATGTAAACTGACGGCAATTTCTTCAGGTTTCGCGCAGCCACTAAAAGAATGCGCCGCGCCCGTGACTCTAACGCGCTTTTTATTTGCCCGTGCATTTTTCACAATCTCTTGTAGTTCTGCAACCGATGAAGGTGTGAGTTTTTGCTCAGGGGCAGCACGCTCGTACCCTACCCAATTTTGCCAATCATTGCTTCCTTGCCACTGCCTTAATGAAAACATTTGCCCTCTCCTCGGTAAGTTATCATGGTTTGCTGCTTTTGTTCTTTGTTTGCTGCCACTGTAGGCTGACCAGATTGTCGATAACAAATGAGTTCATTAAAATGTTCACACAGCTCGCCTGCTTTTGCATGGCGGCACCAAACCATATCGCCAATATTAAGACGCGGCATCTCATCATCATTGCCCGTTTTGCCAATTGCCATCGGCGTTTGTACTTCGCCAAAACCTTCATCGTTTAGTAATGATAAATGTTTGGGATAATGAATGACCGGTGCTTTATCGGCACCTGTCGCACCCGAGGCAATAAAGCCGCCACTATGACAGGTAATCACGCCTTTTTCTGGTTGACGCGTCACAGGCAGCACAAAGCCCGCGGCAGGCTGAAACTCATGCATGCTATCCATATAATCAAAATACGCCGGTTTATAATAGGCAGAACCGACCGTTATTTCGCTAACCTCAGGCTGGCTTGAGGTGAAATCCATACTGCCACTGCCGCCCCCATTGACGAGCTTAAGCGTATAACCTTGTTTATCCAGATAGTCAACAATTGAGCGGCGGCGCTTACTCACTTGTTTTTGTGAGCGATTTTTTAATAAACGAATCGCAGGCGACAACACAGTTTTACCCGGTAAATGCTCGGGCAAACCCGCAATTTGTGCCTCATAGCCCATTGCCGCACTGACCTTAATATTGGGATATTTTTTGATATGCTGTAGTAGCTTTTTTACGTCTTTGATGCTCATTATTGCTGAACGTTTGGTACCGAAATACAGCTTGGGCAGCGGCATCGACATATTGATATCGAGACAAACATCAATAATGACATCGTGCGCTTTGGCAACTTCATTCAGCACATCCACATGCTCTGGGCGATCGATCATCCAAATCATGGTTGCGCCCTGTTTGGTAAAGTCAAAAGTTGCGGTAACGCTTACCATGTCCAAAGTTGGATAAGCGCAGAGAATATTATCAAAGCCATTTTCTAACAGATACACTGATTCGTCGGCCGCATAAGACATCAGCCCGATAAAGTTAGGAGATTTGTCTTTAATGTAGTGCAGAACGTCTATAGAGCGAATAGATTTGGTCGCCAAGCGTAGTTGAACAGACTTAGTTTTTTGGTTGATCAGTGTTATATTATGATCGAGCGCGTCCATATCAAACCACGCACTCGGAGCTTTCGGCGGAACAATGTGGGCAAAATCCATTTTACTTTCCTTGTAACGGCCATTGAATACGACCTTGTATTTCTTATAATACTGTTATTATGCCTCTAAAAAAGAGGATATATCAGCATCATAGTTTGTACCCAGAGCCTAGCTCAGTCAAGCGCCATATTTATAAAAAATCGACATTTGTTACTTGTAAAATTAAGTTTAGCTAAGAAGACCTTCGAGCAAAAACTCTAAATAAAAGTGGAATTATTTATATCTTTAAGCATAAAAATAACTATGACGCTCTCACCTTTTTAAACTAAAAAAGTACAATCACTAAATAGTCTCAAATTGAAATCATGATAAAATAATGCAAACAGTCCTTTGACTGTTTTTTATTTTTTATAGCTACTAAATGAAGCACTTATGGCTCAATTTGATAATGGCTCGTCCAATTATTGCTCGTCTAGGAATCCTACGATGTCACTTTATCTTTCTACTTTTAGCAGGTGGCGATAGACAATGAGCAATGAATACCAATTCAAACCGCACGAACAACCCTTTATGGTGGGTTCTCCCGCCACACCCGACCATCCTACGCGCCGCAAAGTATTTTATCTATTGATTGGTATTTTTATTGGCATCACCGCCAGCTTTCAAAATGGTTTATTGGTGGCAAATCTGACCCAAATCCAAGGTGAAATGGGCTTGACGCCAGTCGAAGGTGGCTGGATATCGGTCGCCTATAATATGACCAATGCTTGTATCACCGTGCTGCTATACAAAATCCGTCAGCAATTTGGTATGGCGCTCTTTAGTAAAATCACCCTGTTCTCACTGTTGGCGGCCACCAGTTTACAATGGTTGGTCAGTAGTCATCTCTTAGACACCAGCGCTATTATCATTGAGCCTTATTATCTAGAAATCATCGCTCGCGGCTTAAGTGGTATGGTTGCTAGTGCCATGACGGTATTGGCTATTTTTTATTGCTTGCAAGGTATGCCAACCGCCAAACGCATTAGCGGTCTGATTTTGGGGTTTGGCTTAGTACAATTTGGCCTTCCTCTCTCAAGGATTATCTCGCCATATCTTGCGGCCGACAGCCAGCTTGAAACGCTATTTTTGTTTGAATTGGGCTTAACCCTGATTTGCTTTGCCCTGATTAATATCTTAGAGCTACCACCCGGCAATACCGAAAAAGTATTCGAAAAACTGGATTTTTTAAGCTTTGCGTTTTTTGCCAGCGGTCTTGCAGCCTTAGCAGTCTTTTTGGTACAAGGGCGTATCCAGTGGTGGACGACGCCTTGGCTGAGCTATCCGCTCATCATTGCGGTGGTGACGATTAGTATCGCCTTATGGATTGAAACACACCGTAAAAACCCAATGTTACAAGTGCGCTGGATGCGTAGCCGCAATATCATCGCTTTTACGATAACGGGTGCAGTGATGCGTATTTTATTATCCGAGCAAAATGTCGGTGCAGCAGGCTTACTGGCCAATTTGGGCTACGGAAATGATCAGTTGATTACCTTTTATGCGGTGATACTTGCCGCCAGCGTTCTGGCCTTGGTCATCAGTATTTTTAGGACCAATGCGATGGATTTACGCCGTCCAGTCATTTTCGCTGTCGCCCTGATTGCGGTTGGCGCCTGGCTAGATACAGATATTTCGCTAAATTCTGCCCCTTATATGTTTTATGTCAGTCAATTTATGATTGCCTTTGCTGCCGTCTATTTTATGGGTCCCATGGTTTTTGAGGGGATGTTTCGCGCTATCGCTAACGGCCCTGCTTACATTATAAGTTTTTCGGTTATTTTTAGCATCTCGCAGACCATTGGCGGACTTGCAGGCGCGGCAGCGATTCAAGCGTTTACCACCATACGTACACAGATACACTACGCCGATATGGTCAGCTCGTTTAATTTAGGCGACCCGGCCTTAATGGCACAAGTTGCAGGCGCAGGTCGTATATTATCTACCCAAATCACGGATGCCAATCAAGCAAATGTCGCAGCGATGGGACAAGTATTGCAAGGTATTCAGCGCCAAGCGACTGTCGCCGCCTATGCTGATTTATTTTTTCTTATGGCAACTATCGCCTCCATCACAACGCTGATTTTATTACTAAATTACTTGTATCATCGCTACCATAAACGTAATCCATTGGCTAAAGAATTGGCAGCGATTGCAAAAATGCGCGAAACAAAATAGTCCGAATAATTAAAGCATTTTCTTCATTTAAAAATACCACTTAACATATTAACCAATGCAAAAAAAACTTATGATAACTATTCAAACTTTAGGAGCGCGGCATGAGTCAAGAAAAATCTGATGAGCTTAACCAAAACCCTAAGCCTGCCTCTGACGCGCTAACCAACGACACTCATGCTCCTGATGCAACCAATCATCCAAGTGCTGCGGTCAATCTAGATAAATCAGCTAACGACAGGCTCGTAAATGATGAGAGTATTGTTAATGACGAGAGTACTGTTAATGAGAGTCTTACTGACAGTGATGAGTCGTCCATGCCGCCTATGCCGCCAAAGGAGCCGATTCCTAGCAGCGACGGCTGGTCGCCAAAGAAGAAATCTTATTTAAATTTAGGCATACTAATCGCCTTGATTGTGATTGGCGTGGCGTTAATTTTGTACGCTTGGAAGCTGCCGCCTTTTACTCCGACGGTCCAGCAGACCAATAATGCCTTTATTAAAGGACAAACCACCATTATTAGTCCGCAAGTATCTGGCTACGTGACTGAGGTGGCGGTTGAGGATTTTGCCAATGTTAAAGAAGGTGATTTATTAATCAAAATAGACGATCGTACTTTTAGGCAGCAGCTTGAGCAAGCGCAGGCAAACATTGAAATCGCTGTGACCAATCGCGCTAGTAATGCGCAGGATACAGGAAGCAGCCAAGCGCAAATCGAAGCACGCGAGGCGGACTTATACAGTGCTAAAGTCAGCGTCGACAGTGCGCGTGAAGATGTCAAACGCTATCAAGGTTTAGACGCTATCGGCGCGGTCTCAAAGGCAGAAGTGGCGCATATCAAAGCGCAACTTGCAAAAGCGCAGGCCAACGTGCAACAAGCAGAAGCGAATTTACAAGTGGCTCGTGAGGCAAGCGAGAAGACCAGCGGTAGCCGCTCATCTTTAGATGCCAATATTAAGAGCGCAGAAGCCGGTGCTAAGCAAGCTCAGATTAATTTAGACAATACCGTTATTAAGGCACCGGAATCTGGGCAGCTGAGTCAAATCAGTGTCAAAGAAGGACAATACGTGAGCGCAGGTACGCAGCTGATGTATATCGTACCAAAAGGCGTATGGATTATTGCTAACTTTAAAGAAACGCAAGTAGCCAATATGCGTATCGGTGAGCCCGCTACCATTCATGTCGATGCCCTTGGCGGTGCCAAATTTAGTGGTCATGTCAGTAATATCTCGCCTGCAACGGGCAGCGAATTTAGCGCGGGCGCGGCCAACCCTGCGACGGGTAACTATATCAAAATTGCCCAGCGCGTTCCTGTTAGAATTGATTTAGACCAAAACCAGCCTAACCTTGCGCAGTTACGTCCAGGTATGTCAGTGTCAGTGAATGTCGATACCAAAGCAAGAAGTTAATGCAAGAAATTAATGCAAAAAATTAGGCTAAAAATCAGCGCAAAAAAAGCCTCTTTAAATGCCTAACGTGTTAGGTTTAAAGAGGCTTTTTGATTTTTGCAATATCTTATTTTCAGTAGATTTTAGCTTAAATGAGCTAATTTTATGGTAACAAACGTTTGGTTGTCCATTTTGCCGCGTCGCCCGTGCCACTCCTGTGTTGCGTATAAACAATGCGGTCATGCATACGATTGGCACGGCCTTGCCAAAACTCGATGCTCTCAATCGTAATCTCATAGCCACCCCAAAACTCAGGGGTTGGTACTTGACTGTCTGCTGGATAATCATTTTGCAACTGCTCAAACGTTTGTTCCATGACCTCGCGATTGGCAACCTCACCACTTTGCGGCTGGCTAACCCACGCGCCCACTTGACTATCATGCGGACGTTTTTGGAAATAAGCCGCTGATTTAGTAGCGTCTATTTTAGCAATACTGCCGCTGATACGGATTTGACGCTCAAGCTTATGCCAAAAAAACAGCGCTTCGGCATTGGGATTTTCGGCGATATCTTGGCCCTTGGCGCTTTCGTAATTGGTATAAAACACGATGCCTTTTTCAGTAATTTCGCGCAGCAAAACGATACGCACGCTGGGCTTATTGTCTGCGCCGCACGTCGCTAAACTCATCGCATAAGGTTCTTGCACTTCTGCTGCTATCGCTTCATTCATCCACGCGTGTAGCAGCTCAAATGGTGAATCTGGTACTGACTGTTGGTCGAGTTGCCCTTTCTCATACGATAGGCGCTGATCGGTAAAATCCATACTCATGATTGTTTCTCGCTAACTTTCAAATATTATTAATATAAATGTATTTAACCAAGACGTTTAGCCTAAAACCGTTTTGATTTTATCGGCTAAATCGTTGGCCATCACATCACATTCTATCTCATCGTCTGACTCAACCATGACCCGAATCATCGGCTCTGTACCTGACTGACGGATAAGCAGGCGACCACGACCTTCTAAAGTAGCGCGCGCTTTATCAAAAGCTGCGACAAGCTCTTCATGCTCAAACGGATCTTGCATTTGCGATAAGCGCACATTGACCAGTTTTTGTGGTAACACTTCAAAGCCTTCGGTCAAATCGCTAAGCGCCTTACCACGTGCTTGCATCACTGCCAGCACTTGTAAGCCTGCGATAATGGCATCGCCCGTGCGGCTTTTATCCAAGCATAAAATATGACCAGATGGCTCACCGCCCAATATCCAACCATTGGCTTCAAGCTCTTGCATGACATAGCGGTCGCCAACTTTTGCACGGGTAAAGGCGATATCCGCGTCTTTTAACGCCAACTCTAAGCCCATGTTACTCATCAAGGTCCCCACAACGCCTTCAGCTTTGGTTTGACCTTGAGTAGCAAGTACATACAAAATACCATCGCCATCGACCAGCTCACCGGCTTCATCGACCATCACGATACGGTCACCATCGCCATCTAAAGCAATACCGACATCGGCTTCATATTCGAGTACCGCTTTTTGCAGACTCTCAGGATGGGTTGAGCCGCAATTGGCATTGATATTGATACCATCGGGTTTGTTATTAATTGCGATAACATTGGCGCCAAGCTCACGCATAACACGCGGCGCAACGCTATAACCTGCACCATTGGCACAGTCGACGACGACGGTTAAATGGTCCAAGTCATATTGATAAGGGAAACTGCCTTTGCAAAATTCGATATAGCGGCCTTTCGCATCATTAATACGATTGTTTTTGCCCAGTTGCGCCGGATCAAGGATTGGCATGATGGCATTATTAGCGGAATTTGAGGCGTCCATAATTGCGGTCAATTTATCATTGATCGCGCTTTGCATCTCATCGGTCAGTTTTTTGCCATCACCTGAGAAGAACTTGATGCCATTATCAAAATAAGGATTGTGCGAAGCAGAAATCACCACACCAGCATCGGCGTTAAAACTGCGGGTCAAATGCGCGATAGCAGGCGTCGGTAGCGGCCCTAGCATATGGACGTCAACCCCAGCTGCATTAAAGCCTGCCTGCAGCGCCCCTTCAATCACATAGCCGGACAGACGCGTATCTTTACCTATCACCACACTGGGTTTGCGCGCAGGATTATTATTATTTTCTATCAGCACCAGCCCCGTCACATAACCTAACTTCAAAATAAAATCAGGGGTAATCGGTAACTCACCAAATTTGCCGCGAATACCATCAGTGCCAAAGTAACTCATTATTATTATTCCTCAATTTTATAAAGTAAAAAATCAAACGGACGCCCAGACTGTCATTGGTTTAAAAGAAGCTAATTGATAGACAATCGCTTTTTTAGAAACCCTTTTAAAACTATCTGCTGCTATAAATTTTCTTTTTTTTGCTCTCTTTCTATGCGCCTTATCCTTTTTAAGGCTACTAAAAACTCACTCCAGCAATGCCGAAGTATTTTTAAAACACATCAAGTATAAGCCTTAAACCTAGACAAGGCGTCTAAATAATAAAAAGGCGTCTAAGTTATAGATAGAAGAGTTTAATGTTGTATTTTACAAAAAAAACAGCCAACAATAACAAAGCATTGTTGGCTGTTTGTATCTTGGTATCACGGCAACGCTACAGAGCCGATAACCTACACATAACTAGCGTTAAGAAATGATTAATCAACGCGATAATTAGGTGCTTCTTTGGTAATCTGCACATCATGGACATGAGATTCTTTCATACCCGCTGAAGTGACTTTTACAAACTGCGGCTTCGTGCGCATCTCTTCAATGGTTGCACAACCAGTATAACCCATCGATGAGCGTAGACCGCCCATCATCTGATTGACAATACCAGAAACTGGGCCTTTATAAGGTACGCGGCCTTCAATACCTTCTGGTACCAGTTTTTCTACGCCGTCTTTGGCATCTTGGAAATAGCGATCTGATGAGCCGTTTTGACCTGACATCGCGCCCAAGCTTCCCATGCCGCGATAGGCTTTATAGTAGCGACCTTGGAATAGCTCAACCTCACCCGGCGCTTCTTCGGTACCCGCCATCAATGAGCCAACCATGATGCACGACGCGCCGGCAGCAATGGCTTTGGCCATATCGCCTGAATAGCGAATACCGCCATCAGCAATCAGTGGAATACTGCCTTGTAGCGCGCTTGCGACACTATCGATTGCCGAGATTTGCGGCATACCAACACCCGCGATAATACGCGTGGTACAGATAGACCCAGGACCAATACCTACTTTAACGGCATCTGCACCGGCATCACGTAATGCTTTAGCGGCATCACCTGTGGCAATATTACCGCCGATAACCTGAACGTTTGGATAGTGCTTTTTAATCCAAGAAACTTTATCAATCACGCCTTTTGAGTGACCATGCGCGGTATCGACAACGATGATATCGACATCAGCGGCAATCAAAGCTTCAACACGGGCTTGGGTATCAGCGCCAGTACCGACAGCCGCACCAACGCGCAGGCGACCCTGCTCATCTTTACAAGCATTAGGGTTATTTTCTGCTTTAGAGAAATCATTGACCGTAATCAAACCACGCAAACGAAAATCATCATTAATCACAATCACTTTTTCGATACGGTGCTCGTGAAGTAATTTTTTGATATTTTCATTGCTTTCACCTTCTTTGACGGTGACCAGCTGATCTTTTGGCGTCATGATATGGCTAACTGGTAGTGACAAATTGGTTTCAAAGCGCCAATCACGATGGGTGACGATACCAATGACTTTATCAGTACCCTTCTCAACCACAGGCACCCCTGAGATGTTGTTATCTTGGGTCAATCTTAATAGCTCACCGATGGTCATCTCTGGGTGCACGGTGATGGGGTCGACAACTGTACCGGCTTCGAATTTTTTCACGCGGCGTACTTGCATGGCCTGTTTATCGATATCCATGCTCTTGTGCAAAATACCCAAACCACCAAGCTGCGCCATAGTGATGGCCATCTCAGATTCAGTGACGGTATCCATCGCAGCCGAAATCATCGGTAAGTTTAAAGTGATATTTTTGGTTAGGCGGGTCGTTAAATCAGCAGCTTTTGGTAGGATTTCAGAATAAGCTGGTAATAATAAAACGTCATCAAAGGTTAAGGCTTCATCGACAATTCGCAACATACAGACCCCTAGTGGTGGTTATTTTGATGGGTGGGCAATGCAGTATCACGTCGATAAACAAAAGCTTTATCAAAATCAATACGCCAACATAAAGCGGCTAGAATTGTGAAAAAACCATGAGGAACAAACCTTAAATACGGATATCACTCGGCATGTTATCTGTTTATCAGCGGTAATAAAATGCTTAGGAAAGTAGAATTGCTAATACCGCGCTTCTAAACCTTCTAACATCTGATTACCCGACGCTTAATAACTGAATTATCCCTTAAAAATAACGCCATATTATAACAAATAAAGCAAGCCTTCGCATAACATATTTGTCAGCTTATTTTGCTAGATGATGCCTTTGTTTTGCCATGCTCTTACATCGTTACTATGTTTCTGTTTTGACGATAAAACGTTCCGCTGGTAGATAATCCTTTTGTTCACTATATAAGTAGCTTAGCATTTGCTCACGCACTTCACATTCAAGTAACCAAGCATTGAGCGGGCTATCGGACGCTTGGCTACAGCGCAGCTTGATAGTGGTCTCTGTTACCGATACCGTATACATCTCAGGCTCGGTGTTACTATCCCATAGCTCACTGTCTTTGACCAGCTCAATATATTTTTGTCGTATCGCTTCGATATCAGCGCCATAATCGACATATAAATAAATCACTGAGATTTGATGCGACTCGGTATGTGACCAGTTCTCGACAATCTCAGTGATAAAATGCCGCATCGGCACAATCAAACGGCGCTCATCCCAGGTTTTTAGTACCGCATAGGTATAACCCAAATCCTCAATCGTGCACCACTCGTCCTCCATCATCACCGTATCGCCGATACGCACCGGCTGGGTAATAGCCACTTGCATGCCTGCGATGATATTACCCAAAATAGGCTGGGCAGCAATACCTATCACCGCACCCGCAATACCTGCCGAGGTAAGTAAGGTTTTACCCAAACCATCAATATTGGTAAATTCACTCAAACCTATCCAAATACCGCCTAAAATCATCACAAAGATAAAGACGCGGCGAAAAATAGACACATAGGTGCGGCGACTGCGGCCTTTATCAAACTGCTCTTCGCTCAAATTCTCGATTTGCAAATCTTTATAACGATTGGCAAAGAAATTAATGGCGCGTGTACCCAGCCACATAGCGCTCAGCACCAGCCCAATCCAAATAATGGGGCGTGTCGATGAGGCAAGCGCATCTAAGTAAGGAAAACCGCCCGATACCAAAGTATAAACAGCGGAAAAACTGATGGTAAACGTCAAAGGCACGGTCAGCTTATTGACCAAGTCCTCGACGCCGTTATGATGAATGGTGGCAAGCCGATTGCCCTCTTTGTCTAAAACGTACCAATTGAGCAGTTTACCAGCCGCTTTACTGAGCAACCAACCAGCGCCCATGGTAAAGAAAAAGAACAAAAATAAGGCGATAAATTCCCAAATGGCAATGCCGAAAACTTTTAATTTGGTCCAGTCGGGTAAATAACGCTCAAATTTAGCAGGCTGATATTGCTCATACAGCTTATTGATATTGGCGACCGTTTGCGCGGAAAACACCCAAAAAGGCGGGCTGTCATCGATACGTACGCGCTCAAGATGCAGCGGCACACGGCGATCACGATAGTCGATATAACCCAACTGGATTGAGCGCCGAGGGATGCCTTGGATACTATTATTGCTACCAAGCGGCGGTTCTATCAAACCATCAGGACGGTCAGGCAACTTATCAAACGCATACAGCTTTTTTTCCATCAATAAAAAATCGAGCTGTTTGGCAAGCTCTATTGCTTGATTACGCTGCAACTCCTCGTCAATCAAGTTCATATTGAGCGCATAAGCGGCCAAATCATACTGCTGCTTGATAACTGCCGATTGAAAAAACTCTAGCGTTGCCAGTGGTGTCGATAAATTCGGTGGCTCAGATAGTGGCGGCAAGCCGACATTGAGCTTATTTAAGGCATAATAACTTTCGTTATAGTCGCCAGTCAGACCGGAATCACCCTGTAATACCCCCGCTTGCTGTTCGGTTTTTTTCTCAAACGGACTAATGACCTCTTCGGCAAGCGCAGAGACACTGACGCCCTCTTTTTTGAGCTTATCAATCCGTTGCGATGCATAGTCAACGATGTTTTCTGGCGCCTCGGTGATTGGCGCCGTTGTTTCGTTTTGATTGTTGATCGTTGCATTGTCATTCGCTGAATGACTAGCCGCATAAGCCGGCAGATAAACAATACTTAGGATAATAACGGAAATACTGAAAATAAAATGACGTATGTTCAAATGCCTCACGGTTAATTTATGCCTACCTTTAATAGTATCTAGACTCTTACAACCAGAAACATCAGCGTCGCCCATATTGCCCATATACGGAGCTTGGATATTTTTAGCCATCAAAGACTGAGAGGAATGTTTCATACGTTAAGGTTCTAGGCTGATTAATGAAATGATTTAGTAGAGTTAAGCATTAATTTTGACTATAAGATAAAGCTAATGCACTGAAC
Organism: Psychrobacter sp. SHUES1; assembly: GCF_001652315.1. NCBI lineage: Bacteria > Pseudomonadati > Pseudomonadota > Gammaproteobacteria > Moraxellales > Moraxellaceae > Psychrobacter > Psychrobacter sp. SHUES1. Next base: position 23,165 of record NZ_LXWA01000045.1, read on the forward strand.
CAAAAAAAGCCAGCATAAAGCTGACTTAATTTGAGGGTAAAATGTTAATTGATACAATTGCTTATAGCCAGAATACGATTTAAGCACGGCGCCAAGTCGTACCCGCACGGCTGTCTTCAAGCTCAATTCCCGCCTCTTTTAACTGCTCACGTATCTCATCAGCACGGGCAAAGTTTTTATTGGTTTTGGCATCGGCACGCTCGGTGATTAATCCATCGATAGCGTCATCGGACAAACCACCTTCTTGCGCCTCACCCACGACCGCTTGTAAAAACTGCTGTACCGGTAGCTGCAATATATTTAATGTCTGTGCCAAAGCTTTTAGTTGCTGCGCTAACTGCCATGCAGCCTCTGCATCTTCGCTTTTGAGCGCTTTATTAATGTCACGTGCCAGCCCAAATAATACGCTAATAGCCGTTGAGCTATTAAAATCATCATTCATGGCTTTGATAAAGTCTTGTCCTGCCGCACTATCATAAGCAGAGTTTGTTAGCACATCATCGATAATGAGTGTTTGTCCTTTTTGCTGTTCAGCCGCTTTTAATGCTTGATATAATCTGCTTAGGCTATTGTGCGCTTCATCTAAGGCTTTGTCTGAGAAATTCACTTGGCTGCGATAGTGACTTGATAACAAGAAAAAGCGCACCGTTTCAGAATGATACTTGGCAATCACATCGCGAATGGTAAAGAAGTTATTTAGCGATTTGGACATCTTTTCGCCATCGACATTGATAAAGCCAACATGCATCCAATTACGCGCGTACTCGCAGCCCGTCGCGGCCTCAGATTGCGCTATCTCGTTTTCATGATGCGGAAACTGTAAATCATGCCCGCCGCCGTGAATATCAAAAGTATTACCAAGGCATTTGGTCGACATCGCCGAGCATTCGATATGCCAGCCCGGACGCCCTTGACCCCACGGCGATGCCCATTGTGGCTCACTAGGTTTCGCCGCTTTCCACAATACAAAGTCAAACGGATTGCGCTTGTCGTTTTCGACATCGACGCGCGAGCCCGCTTGCATATCGTCCAAATTGCGCTTGGATAATTTGCCATAATCTGGAAAGCTATCGACTGCATAATAGACATCGCCATTATCGCCAGCGTACGCATAGTCATTGCTGACCAAATTGCCAATCATCTGCTGCATCTCGTCGATATAATCAGTCGCACGTGGCTCAGCATCGGGTGCTAAGCAGCCAAGGGCTGAGAAATCTTCGTGCATCGCGGTGATAAAACGCTGCGTTAGTGCGCCAATCTCTTCGCCGTTTTCGGCTGCGCGAGTGATAATTTTGTCATCTATATCGGTGATATTACGCACATAATTAACCTCATAGCCCAATTGCTTAAGCCAACGCACCGCCATATCAAAAGCAACCATCATCCGCGCATGACCGATATGACAATAATCGTAGACCGTCATTCCGCACACATACATGCCGACTTTGCCCGCAACCAGCGGCTTAAATACCTGCTTGCGTCCGTTAAGTGAGTCATAAATGGCAAGCTGAGACATCGCGTCTGCAAGAGGTGTGGTCATAGTAAAAAAGCCTTTTGATAAAAAAGATAAGAGTGAAACGAGAATATTCTTACTGCACACTAAATAATGAAAACGCTTATTTATAGCTTAGTTATAACAATATTTAGCGTCATTATTCTTTTTGAAAAAGCAGCAGTATAAAACTTAACCCATTATCTTAGCGAAAATGCTCGTAAAATACTACAATGTGCGCATAACTAACATTCGCAATGCTAAAAAATACTGACTTTTTAACAAACACTAACCTTTAAGGATAAAAACATGGGCAATCGTTTAAGCAAAATATATACACGTACTGGCGATGACGGTACCACAGGCATGGCAGATGGCAGCCGCGTGAGTAAAGCGGACAATCTATTTAGCGTTATGGGTGATGTCGACGAGCTTAACTCACATATTGGTTTGGTACGCGCGCAGTTGACGCAAAACTCGACTGACGCGACAAAAGAAGCCGACTTTGCCCAAGCATTAGTGATTATTCAGCATCTGCTATTTAATATCGGTGGCGAGCTTGCCATGCCAGAATATGAAGGCGTGAATAGCGCGCACATTGCATGGTTAGAGCAGCAGATTGACGCGATGAATAGCACCTTGCCGGCGCTAAAAGATTTTATCCTACCGACAGGTTCAGTGTTGGTCAGTCAACTGCATGTCGCCCGTACCGTCTGTCGCCGTGCTGAGCGTCAAGCGGTGCTATTGCAACAGCAGCGCCCAGAAGCTATTCGTCCAACGGCAGTTAGCCTTATCAATCGCCTGTCTGACTGGCTGTTTGTTGCTGCGCGTTTTTGCACTGACCCTGAGCAAGTTTCTGAAGTGCTATGGGACAGTCAAGTATTACAAAAATTCGCTGAGAATAAATAGTTTAGCTTTTACTGACCTTCAAAAATTGACCGCTAAAAATCCATGCAAGCAAAAAGCCCGCAAATATCGTAAGTTGCGGGCTTTTAAATTTCAAACGCTAGGCTTAAATAATCGATACTGACATTTTATTAAAAAACTGAGAGGTTATTAATAATTAATAAGTCGCGTCTTTATCTTCGATAATCACCATATCGATACTGTCATCTTTAGGGACTGACTTAGGTGCAGCTGGAGTCGCAGGCGCTGAAGTACTAGGCGTTGGGGCAGCTTGGTTATTGCTTTGGTTATCCTGATTACTCGTGTTCTGGCTACTGTTTTGACTGCTGCTATTTTGATTGACAGTCGGTGGCGTAGCTGGCTCAGCTGGACGCACAGGGGCCGCTGGCGTTACCGGTCTTGGTTGACGAGTTTGGTTTTCGGTATTGTTTTGTGCCGCTTGACGGCGGCGTTCGGCTGCTTGCGCGGCACGCTGCTCTTCTAGCGCTGTCTGAAAGGCTGAGCCTGCCACCACTTCTGATACCACGGTCAGCAATGCTGGTTGTCCAGCGATACGCGTACGTACTTGACCGCCTTGAGTACCAACGACATACGTAAAGGCATCGTCAACGAGCATGTTATTATTGATACGAATATTGTCATTGGCTAGGCGTGATTGTAAGCTTGGCTGATTGTTAGCGGCTTGCAGCTGGCTGGCTTGGTATAAATCTTCACTTGGCAAAGTCATGCTGACACTCGCCTGACAGGTAGTCATACCATTATCATTTGTGGCTTGTAATACCGCAGCGTTTTGCACATCGATGACGATACCATTGGTTTTACCACTGACAACGCCACCATTTAAAGCAATTTCAGCATCGTTAGCGTAACTTGCTGCCAAGGTTTGCGCTTGTTGATTGAGCGTATTTTTTAAGGTTGATTTGAGGCGATCTTGTACCATTGGATCATCACAACTTACCGCTGTAGCAGCCGCGTTTTCGTTAGTGGCGGTCTCTTCGGTTAGCTCGGCAGTTTCTGTGGTCTCTTCTTTTTCTGAGCGGTTACAGCCTGTAAGTACCAAACTACAGGCGATACCAATACCAGCAACCTTATACCACTTGCTCAAACTCTTATTTGCTACGCTCATCTTTTTTTGCTCCAATTTCCTGATTCGTACCGCCACTGACGGCCAGTGTTTTAACATTCAAAAACTTACACGCGCATCATGACATTTAAATGGTAACGACGGTGTAGTAAAGATTGCCATGCAAGTTTTGAAAACCACGTTATTATACGGTGTTTGATTTAAATGGTCATCAGTGTAGCCTATTGATATACAAATAACGTCCAACATTGTGTACAAAACCTTGCTTTGGTTGCAAAAAAGCTACAAAGACATATTTTATATCGTAGCTGCAGCTCCTACGTACGCTATATAAGTAATGCTTCTGTTCTCAGATAAATATTTTATTAGACCCCATTTTGCAGAGACGATATGATAGCGATAAGAATTTTTGATAGCTATTAATAATGATAAATTTTAAAAATACCCTTTTATTGGGCCATCGCGGCGCGCGCGGTGAAGCGCTAGAAAACACCTTAGCAGGCTTTAAACTGGCGCAAAATCTACAAAGCGCGGGTTTGATAGGCGTTGAATTTGATGTGCAACTAAGCGCCGATGGTCACTTGCTGGTCTTTCACGATGATAATTTACAACGCCTATGCGCTCAGCAATCCTGCATTGACCAGTTGAGTCTTGCCGAGATTGGGCGCTATTTGCAGTCCGGTCATCAGATTACGCCCTTAGCCGAAATAGCCTCTGTACTAACAGGTTTTGGCTATATTGAGCTGGAAATTAAGACGCATGAGCGCACCGATTACAGTAAATTAATCAAGGCGTTAATGCACGATTTAATCGACAGTCCGCTTGCCAGCTTACCCATAGCGCTGACCAGCTTTGATGTCGAATTACACGCGCGGCTACAACGCAATAAAACCTTACAACATATTCCGCGTGGTTTACTTATTCGCACCCCTAAAACTTTGCTAAGCGCACCACAAACTGCCCTGCAACTTGGCTGCGTCCAGCTAGGTATTCACTATCCATTGCTGACTCAAGCAGTCATTAAGCACTGTCATCGTTATCACTTACCAGTCAGCGCGTGGACCGTCAATGATAGCGAGATGATTAAACAACTTATTACGTGGCAAGTCGACGTCATCATCACCGATTATCCAACCTATTTTCTCACGCGCTAAGTAAGTAAACCTCCCACGCCCTCTTTCTCTTTATATCCAAAAATCTTGCTTGAAAATGGCTTAAAAAAGCCAGCTAATTAATTGCCTGATAGTCATTTATACATTTTTATCGCACACATATTTATCTTTTTACTTACACTTTCACTTAATTGCTGATAAGTAAGGGATTATTTGGGTTAATCACTACCATAACTCCTACAAGTTATTGTTATTTAGCAATATTTTTCTAGTGTATAACTGTTCACTTTACTAGTCTTTTAGGGTAATATGGAGGCTGAAATTAATATCATTAGGAATATTACATGATTGCTAAAAAAGTAATAGGCTTACCACTTAAGGGCTTGCGTTTCGCCATGAAGTCGGGTGATTCGCTTATACAGCATGCTGGTACTCAGGCGCTGCGCGTGAATACGTGGCTTGATACTGGCAAAAGCAAAACTGATGAGGCTGCCGATACGCAGTTTGCGACGACGAGCGGTTATAAAGATGCCAATGCAGTCGCTAACTATGAGGGTATCGATCCGCTTGAGCTTGAATTTCAAAAGTCGCCAATCAACTTGGTTCCAGCGATTTTTCTGATTGCAACGCCTATTGCTGCTGCCGTCATTACGCCATGGTACTTACTGACCCATCAAGTTAGTGCGCCGGTTTGGGGTGTATTTGGTGCCTTTATGGTTTGGACCGGTATTAGTATCACTGCAGGCTATCACCGCCTATTGTCGCATCGCGCTTATAAAGCCCATCCCTTGGTAAAAAACTTCCTATTACTTGGCTCAACCCTTGCGGTTCAAGGCTCTGCTTTTGACTGGGTATCGGGCCACCGTACGCATCATCGTCATGTTGATGACCGCATGGAAGATCCTTATTCAGCAAGGCGTGGTTTTTGGTTCAGTCATATCGGTTGGATGTTACGCAATTATCCTAGTGGTCGCTTTGATTATAAAAACATTCCTGATTTGACCAAAGATAAAGTGCTACAGATTCAGCATAAATACTATGGTTTATGGGTACTGGCTACCAACGTTGCGATGGTTGCGGCAATTGGTTGGTTAATAGGTGACGTTTGGGGCACGCTCGTATTGGCAGGTCTACTGCGCTTGGTACTGACCCACCACTTTACCTTCTTTATTAACTCGCTATGCCACATGTTTGGTACGCGTCCTTATACGGATACCAATAGTGCACGCGATAACTTTTTCCTTGCTATCTTTACGTGGGGTGAGGGTTATCATAACTATCATCACTTCTTCCAATACGACTATCGTAATGGCGTGAAATGGTGGCAATATGATCCAACTAAATGGCTCATCTTGGGCTTATCTAAACTTGGGCTAACCAGCGAATTACGCACGGTTGACGACACCACCATTAAGCATGCTGAAGTGCAAATGCAGTTCAAAAAGGCTCAACAGCAGATTGATAGTGTTACTGCGAACGGTCTAGATATTCCACATGCGATGAAGAGTTTCCAAGATCGTATCAAGTTTGAATATGAAGCCTTTACGCAAACGGTCGAAGAATGGAAAGCGCTAAAAGCCAAAACTATTGAGCTAAAAAAGACCGAGTTTGCCGATCGCCTGCATGAAGTTGAAGAGATGCTAAAGCACGACTATGCCAAAGTTGAGCAAAAGATACTGGCGCATAACAGCAATCTAAAAACGGCGTTTCGCTCTATCGGTCAAAGTCCAAAAGCGGCGTAAACGTTTATAGATTTATTATCTTAGTTTTTATTGTACGTTTCTCCTGCCCTCTATCTGTAAAGATAGGGGGTTTTTTTCAGCCATGAGTTGTGCGCTGCTCGTTTACATACTTATTATTTTTGCTCGCGCACTGTTTATACAGCAATTACAAGAGATGGACAGAGTGAAACGCGGCATTATTAAGGCTATGCTATAGTAAGTTTATTACTCTCTTTACACGCTTTCATTACTCGCTTTTAACCTTAAGTTTTTATATTAAAAATACATACCTCTATATTGGAACGCACCTATGCGCTATCAAAATACTTACGTCACATTAGATACTCGCCTTTATCATGAACAGCAGCCGACACCGCTTGATAATCCGCGCGCTGGTCACTTTAACACCGAAGTTGCCAAGCAATTAGGCTGGCTCGATGACGATGAGCTGATGGCGCGTTGGGTTGAAATATTAGGGGGTCAATACGTGCCAGCTGAGTTTCGACCGCTGTCCATGGCCTATGCTGGTCACCAGTTCGGACAGTGGGCCGGACAATTGGGCGATGGGCGGGGTTTACTCATGGCGCAAGTGCTCGATAATAATGATAAATTACAAGATTTACATTTAAAGGGCATTGGTCTAACCCCTTACTCACGCATGGGCGATGGGCGCGCGGTGTTACGTAGTACCATTCGCGAGTATTTATGCGGCCATGCGCTGACCCAGCTTGGCATTCCTTCGTCTAATGCTTTAGGATTTGTGGTGTCTGATACACGTGTCCGCCGTGAGCGTATGGAAGCAGGCGCGGCATTGATGCGCGTCGCTGACAGCCATATTCGCCTCGGTCATGTTGAGTGGATTGCAAGCTTTGCACCCGACTTACTTGGCGAGTTTACCGACTATATGATTGATACTTACTATCCAGAATGCCGTGACAGTGAAGCGCCAGTCTTAACATTTTTACAAGCGGTGGTTGAGCGAACCGCACGTATGATTGCCGATTGGCAATTGATTGGCTTTGCCCATGGGGTGATGAATACTGACAACCTATCGATTACGGGCAGTACCTTAGACTTTGGTCCGTTTGGTTTTATGGAGCGCTTTAACCCTGCGTGGATTAACAATCATTCTGATCATACTGGACGTTATGCCTATCAAAACCAACCTGCTATCGGTCATTGGAACTTAAATATTTGGCTCCCGCACTTTATGCGCTTAAATGGCGTAACACGCGATACCTTGGCTGATTGCCTAGCGCCGTATGAAGCGACCTTTATGCAGCATTACCAGCAAGGACTCTGCCGTAAGCTTGGGCTGCCGCACACTAAAGAAAGTTTGACCCTTGCTTTTGAGTGGTTAACTTTGTTAGAAGATAATTTGCTCGACTATAGCAACAGTTTTCGCGCGCTATTGGGTTTGGTCGCGCCAAATGAACATCCTTATGAGCAAGAGCTGCTGGCAAAAATGACTGCTGAGTTTAATAATGAGGCACAGCACGTTTGGCAACAATGGTCAACAAGGTATTTAGCAGCGCTAGAGGCGTTAGCTGGCGAGGTAGCTATTGAGCAGATGCGTAGCAACAATCCGGTTTATATACTACGTAATAGTGTGGCGCAGCGCGCGATTACGGCGGCGGAACAAGGGCAGTTTGATGAATTAAATCGCGTCTTTGATTTGCTTGCTAATCCTTACAACGTCCAAGACATGGCCACTGAGCTTGATACCACACCGCCTGCGCCCCATGCGCCACAGCTGCCAATTAGCTGCTCGTCTTAATAACTCGACACTGTGTAATGTTTTGAAACATTATGCAATTAAGGTTGATATTTCACTGTATTTTTTGCCATTATCAACCAGCAAAATAATGAATATCATTTGATCGTATTGTTCGCACGATTGCGCCGAGTTGACTAGGCAGTGAAATGCCAATAGTGCTAGAATAACGCTTCCTGTGAGATTGCTGTTTTTACGCTGATGTCTAGTCGCCGAGCACGACCTTTTTAGTATTTAGTATAAATGTGCCTTCATTATCATAGTCATGATTTTGAAGCATAGACATTGGTTTTTATCACCATTTACTTTATTCCAATTATTCCAACCATGGCAATTATTATGAATGACGATATCACTTTGAATACGGACACCCCTACTACGGAAAAAGAGCAGTTTGAACAATCTGCCTTACACTACCATGAGTTTCCGCGCCCCGGTAAAATCTCAGTTACGCCTATCAAGCAACTGGCCAACCAACGCGATTTGGCACTTGCTTACTCTCCAGGGGTTGCGATACCTTGTCTTGAGATTCAAAGAGATCCAGCGTTAGCGGCTAAATATACTGCTCGTAGCAACTTGGTCGGCGTGATCACCAATGGTACTGCGGTGCTTGGTTTAGGGAATATTGGTCCATTGGCCTCTAAGCCTGTCATGGAAGGTAAAGGGGTTTTATTCAAAAAATTTGCTGGTATTGACGTTTTTGATATTGAAATTGCCCAAAATGATCCAGATAAGTTCATCGAAGCGGTTGCCTCGCTTGAGCCTACTTTTGGTGGTATTAACCTTGAAGACATCAAAGCCCCAGAATGTTTCAAAATCGAGCGCGAATTGCGTGAGCGCATGAATATTCCGGTATTCCACGATGACCAACATGGTACCTCAATTATTGTGGCTGCGGCGATGTTAAATGCTTTACTCATTACTGGCAAAAGAATCGAAGAGATTAAAGTGGTCTGCTCTGGCGCAGGTGCGGCAGCCATCTCTTGCTTGGATATCATTTGTGCGCTGGGCGTAGATAAAAACAATATCTTTGTATCAGACTCACGCGGTATCATTACCACCAGCCGTGAAAACCTTGATGAAACCAAGCAGCGTTATGCGCGCAATACCACCGCCACTACCATCGAAGAAGTGATGGATGATGTCGATATGTTCTTAGGCCTATCAATGCCTGGCACCTTGACTGAAGACATGGTGCGCCGTATGGCAAAAGACCCGATTGTCTTTGCTCTTGCCAACCCAACACCTGAAATTATGCCAGAATTGGCGCACGCCGTACGTCCAGACGTAATCATGGCAACCGGTCGCTCAGATTATCCAAACCAAGTAAACAACGCGCTATGCTTCCCTTACATCTTCCGCGGTGCGCTTGACGTTGGCGCAACCACCGTTAATGAAGAGATGAAAATCGCTTGCGTAAAAGCCATTGCGGCGATGGCGCATGTTGAAGCGACACCAATGAACAACGTGAAAAACGTTGAGAGCACGCCAAGCTTTGGCCGTGAATATCTAATTCCCGGTCCGCTTGAGCCAAACCTAATCATCGAAATCGCCTCTGCGGTTGCCAAAGCGGCGATGGATTCTGGCGTAGCAACCCTGCCTATCTCTGATATGAAAGCCTATCGTCAACGTTTGTCTGAGTTTGTTTATAACTCAGCATTTGTGATGAAGCCTATCTTTGCCCGCGCGAAAGCTGATCCTAAACGCATTGTTTACTGTGAAGGTGAAGACCGCAACGTACTGCTTGCCGTACAAGTAGTCATTGATGAGCAATTGGCGCATCCAATCTTGGTTGGTCGCCCAGCGATTATCGAAAAGAACATTGAAAGATTGGCGCTGCGTCTAAAAGATGGCGAGAACATCACCATTATTAATCAAGATGATGACCCACGCTATAAAGACTACTGGCAAGGGTACTACGAGAAAAACAAACGCAATGGTGTCAGTATTGAGCTTGCGCGCCGTGATGTCCGCCGTAAGACTTCTTTAATCGGTGCTCTACTGGTTGAAAACGGTGATGCTGATGGCATGATTTGTGGTACTTTTAGCTACTATCATCTGCATTTAAAATACGTCAGCCGAGTTATCGACAAAAAAGCAGGCGTCAGCGATTTTTATGCGATGAATGCGGTATTGATGCAAGATCGTAATATCTTTATTGCCGACACTTACATCCATGAAGACCCAACGGCTGAGCAATTGGCTGAAATGACGGTTCTTGCAGCCGATCAATTACGTCGCTTTAATATTACGCCGCGTGTGGCTTTGGTTTCGCATTCAAACTTTGGTACCTCAGACCGCGAAAGCGCAGTAAAAATGCGTCGAGTGTATGAGCTACTGACAGAAATGAATGTCGACTTTGACTTCGACGGTGAGATGCAAGGTGATGCGGCCCTTGATGAGCATATTCGTGCCAACGACTTACCATCAAGTAACCTAAAAGGCTCAGCAAACTTGCTTATCTTGCCAACGCTTGATTCCGCAAATATTGCTTTCAACCTACTAAAAACGGCAACTGGCAGTGCGTCTATTGGACCTATTTTGCTAGGCGCGAGCAAACCTGTGCATATCCTAACTCCATCAGCGACAGCACGCCGTGTGGTCAATATGACAGCGCTTGCAGTTACTGAAGCTCAAGACTTAATCAATGAGCAAAAATAGTCGTTTATGTCATATATAAACGCCTTATTACGACGGTCTTCTAGCGTTCATTTATAGAAACCGTCTGCTATACTAAAACCAGTCAATACTTATATCGGTGTTGACTGGTTTTTTTTGGGTAGAATAATATGGCAAATATTGAATAATTAGAAAGAGACTATTATGCAAGTGTATCTCGTCGGCGGCGCTGTCCGTGACCAATTATTGGGTCGTCCTATCAAAGACAAAGACTTTGTCGTCGTTGGCGCGACGGTCACCGAAATGTTAGAGGCAGGATTTCAGCAAGTGGGCGCAGACTTTCCGGTTTTTTTGCATCCTATAAGTCATGAAGAGTATGCGCTGGCGCGTACAGAGCGCAAACAAGGGCTGGGCTATCAAGGCTTTAGCGTACATGCCAGCCCTGATGTGACGTTACGTGAAGACTTACAACGTCGTGACTTGACCGTCAATGCCATGGCAATAGAAGTCAAAAGCCTTATGGATGATACGCCGATAAGTGGCGACGTAGTCGATTACTATGGCGGTTTGAACGACATTCATAGCAAAACCTTGCGTCATGTATCAAGCGCGTTTAGTGAAGACCCATTACGGGTACTGCGCACCGCCCGTTTTTATGGCCGCTATTATGATTTGGGCTTTAGTATTGCCGATGAAACCTTGCTATTGATGCGTGAGTTGGTGCGCTCAGGCGAGCTTGCGCATTTAAGTAGTGAGCGCATTTGGCAAGAATCGAGCCGTGCTATGATGCAAGTATCGCCGCAGGTATATTGGCAACAGCTGTTTGAGATTGGGGCGTTGACGGAGTATTTTGCTCCACTACAGCAAGCTTGGAATGATAAACAGTACGGTCAAATACGAGAGATTGTACAAACTGCATTGTATTTCGCCGGTCAAATGCAATTAAATTTATCGCAGCGCTGGGCGTTATTAATGGCCAGTCTGAACACAGATTTATTTACTTTAAACTCTACAGAAGCTCTTTCGGTTAATATAGAGGCAGCGGTTAAAGGTATTCATGGGATAGGAAACAGTACAAAGGTGCCAAAAGCGCATAGCCAGTTCGCCACTTTATTTGTGCAGCAAGCGAAAAATCTTAGCCGCATAGACCAGCTGAGCGCCGCCGAGAAAATCGATCTTATTCAAACTTGTAGCGCTCATAAAGCGCCCGATAAACTCTCGCAGCTTTTGGTCACCAGTCATGTCTTAAAACTGGCCATACAGCACCGCCAAATGATGTTCGCGTTGAATAGCTTTCATGCAATCAGCATGGATAATATTGACCAGAATCTAAAAGGTCCAGCGATTGGCGAAGCATTACGACAACGTAGAATTGAGCATTTACAAGCACAACCTGTCTTGTAAACAAGCGCTTTCAACCAGCAATTTATAGTCAGTGCAAAATAAAAGCGACACGTTATAGATTTTTGCGACTGGTATAAATTTTCCTTGCTCGCTGTTATCACAGAGGCTACGAAAAATTCATCCCAGTCGCACTGTATCGATTTTAGAGTAATTCTACTATACATAATAAAAATACCTTTAATATGAACCAAGAATTTAGCTTAAGCCAATCAAAATATTCTCATGCCTCAGCGCCCGTAATGGTAGTCACCGGTGGCGCTAAGCGTATTGGTGCAGCTATTGTTCGTGCCGCCCATGAGCAAGGCTACCGCGTCATTATTCATTGTCATCATAGTGAGCAAGAAGCCAATGTCCTAGCGGATGCGCTGAATAACAGTCGCCCTGATAGCGCGGTCGTCATCATCTCAGATTTGGCGGCTGTCAATAATAGCGAGACGCTACAGCAATTTACTCAAAATATCATGCAAGCTTTTGGCCAGCTTGATGTCCTAGTGCATAACGCCTCTCGCTTTTACCCAAGTCCGCTTGGTCATATCAATCACGCTCAGTGGGATGAATTATTTTTAACCAACGCCAAAGCGCCTTTATTATTAAGCCAAGCCTTATATCCTTATTTAAGGACACAGCAGGGCTGCATCATTAGCCTACTCGATATCCATGCGCATAACAAACCTTTTAAAAATTATGCCGTCTACAATATGGCAAAGGCGGCACATCGAATGATGGTACAGTCTTTAGCGCTTGATATGGCACCTGAGGTACGCGTCAATGGCGTCGCTCCCGGCGTCAATATCTTGCCAGAAGCAGATAGCGACCAAGCGCTTGACCCGCAGCAGCAAAAAAGCATCATCGACTCTATTCCTATGCAGCGGATAGGCAAACCTGAGGAAATTGCCCATAGTGTGCTTTATTTGGCTCGGGCAAGTTATGTGACTGGTGAAATAATTGCCGTCGATGGTGGTCGTAGCCTGACATTGGCTGGCGGTCATGTTTAGCAGAGAACTAGAGCGTGTCTTCAATTCATCTTACAATGAACGATAGTACATGCCAGATAAAGCATTGACTTAAAATTACGAGCTAACTTCTCATAGCGAGTAGCGATACTACGAAAATACTTGAGCCTTGCAAACATATTTTCAACAAGATGACGTAGCTTGTATAAGTAGCTATCAAATTCTGGATTAGGCTGTTTGGCATTCTTCCTTTTAGGGATGACAGGTATCATATTATGGCTTCGAGCTTTATCTCTGATAGCCTCTGAGTCATAGCCCTTATCAGCAATAAAGTAATCAGC